>JAFDVT010000025.1 GCA_018268875.1 Acidobacteriota bacterium | reverse complement strand
CGTGTATCCCATCGTGTTGAGGAAATTCTGGTTGGCGCCCTGGATGACGCCGTCGAGCGTGAATTCGATCACCGCCTGCGCGCGGTCGATCGCCGCCTGCTTGCCGGCGATTTCCACCTCGGCCGATTTTTTCGCGGTGACATCGGCGGCGAACTTTACCACCTTGTAGACGCTGCCAGAGGGGTCAAACACGGGGTTGTAGGAGGCCTGGATCCAAACCTCGCGGCCACCACGCCCCAGGCGCATGAATTCGCCCGAATAGAACTTTCCATCCGCCAGGTCGCGCCAAAAACGGCGGTAATCCACACTGTCGGCGTGGGCCGGATCGCAGAACATCCGGTGGTGCTGCCGGCGAATCTCGTCCAGCGAGTACCCCATCAGGTTCAGGAAGTTGTCGTTGGCCCAAAGGATGGAACCATCCGGGGCAAACTCAATGACCGCCTGGGAACGCCGGATGGCGGCCAGTTGCGCCTCCAGCTCCTGCACAGCGCTTTGCCGGGCGTGCGCCCCTGGGCCCGCCTCTCGCCTGCTTTTCGGCTTCCGTCGCGCCGCCGCCGGTTCGGCCAATGTTGAAGATGTGGTGAGGCTCATGTCTATCGCTGGGTACCTGTCTGGTTCGCTCGCGTCTACGTCTACTGAACTCATCGGTGACCAATAAACGGTTTTGAAAGATCTTTCGGTGGGATTGGCGGAGCATTTGCGGGGGAACGGCGGCAGGTGAACGTACGGCGGGATTATCATCAAGTCATGGACTTCCGCCGCGCCGCGGCTTTTTGTACGCACTGGCTGGTTGCACTGGCGTTGCTGCCATCGGCCGCGCCGGGCCAAGTGATACGGTTCGAGTCGGGCGGCCTACAGTTTCAGACGCTGACCAAGGGCGGCGTAACAGTAATGTTCGCCGCGCTGCCGATGCATGTGCGGGAATACTCCATCCTGCAGGTGGCGGTACAGAACGGGTCGAAGGCGTCCTGGACGTTCAAGGCGGAAGATTTCGTATTCGAGCGCAGCGACGGGACACGGCTACCGGGGGCGCCAGCCCGGCAGGTGGTGGGCAAGCTAATCGAAAAGGGAGGCCGCGGCGACGTCATCAAGCTGGGGCAGACCTACGAACAGAGCCTGTATGGACAGGCGAGGTTCAAATCGACGAACGGGTACGAGCAGCGCCGGCAGGCCGCATTTGCCGAAGTTTCGAACACCAAAGTGAAGGCGGCGGCGGTGGCTTCGGCGGTGGCTTTTCCGAGCGTCAAGCTGCAGCCGGGGCAATCGACGGACGGGGCGGTTTTTTACCCGACCAACGGCAAGGGACTGGGCAGTGGTAAGCTACGGCTTTCAGCGGCGGGCGAAATCTTCGAGTTTGAAGAGATTCACCCCCACTCGCAGACGCCCAATCCGTGATCGACCTTCACTGCCATACCAGAGAATCCGACGGGACCGACACACCGCATGCTCTTGTGGAGCTTGCGGCGGCGAGCGGCATCTCCACGCTGTCGATTACCGACCACGACACCTTCGCCGGCTATGACGCAACGGTGGCGCACGCCGCCGGTTTGGGCGTCGAACTGATTTGCGGCGTCGAGTTGTCCTGCCGTCACGAAGAAAAGACGGTCCATCTGCTGGGCTACTTTCCGGGTCCCGCAGGCGCCCCGGCGGCGTTCCGCGATTGGGTGGCCGGGATTCTGGCTTCGAGAACGGAGCGCAACCGTAAGCTGATCGAAAAGCTGAACGGCATGGGGATCGACATTACGCTCGAAGAGGTGCAGGCGATCGGCGGATCGGTCACCGGGCGTCCTCACTTTGCGAACGTGTTGGTGGCCAAGGGGCATGCGACGGATCGCAACGACGCGTTTCGGCGGCTAATCGGCGAAGAAGGCGCGGCATTTGTCGAGCGCATCGGTCCGACGCTGGCGGAGGCCGCGAGCCGCATTCAGGAATCAGGCGGCGTGTCGTCGCTGGCGCACCCGGTGCGCATCGGGTACTTCCGGGAGCCGGAAAAAGAGCTGGCTCTGATGGCGGAGCTTCGCGAGTCGGGCTTGTCGGCGGTGGAGGTCTATCACAGCGACCACACGGCGGCGCTGTCAGAGCGATATCTGGAGTTCGCGCAGTTGCTGGGTTTGTTGCAAACCGGTGGTTCGGATTACCACGGCGGCAACAAACCGGGCTTGCGACTCGGCGCGGTACCAGTGCCCAACTCGGTGCTCGAAGGTCTGCGGTCTGTTGGGTTCTAGGCCGGTTCAGTTCTCCGTTGGCTTCTCCGCGTGTTCAATCTGGTAACGGTCCGACGGCAATTTCCGCCGTTCCAGCTTGAGGCCAAGCTGTTGGCGGACCGCGGGGATCAGCGCGTGCTCCGGAAGGTCCGCGAGAGGTTCGACGGAGGCCGGAATGGAATCCGGGGTCCAGTTCAGGGAGAAGTTGTAGAAACCGGAAAGCCCGGTCCGGTCCGTGACGGGAGCCTTTAAACGCGCACTGAGGAAACGCGACAGCGTGGCCATATCAGCGCCTTCCGCACGGAGCTGCCATCGTCCAACCTGACGGAGTTTGCCGGGCCCGGCAACGGCCTTCATTTTGTTGCTTCCTGGTTTTGCCAACATGAGCGCGTAGACGGAAGCCATCGGCGATGCCTGCGTCAGCACCAATCGGAATCGCTCGCGCAGAAGCGTCTGAAGACGCTCCAGGGTGAGAGCCTTTTGCTCCGCGGCCGGCAACGCGGGGCCGCCTTCGGGCGATCTTGCGACGATCGTGAATTCATCGGTCCCGGCCCAATTGGGACCACCGGCGACTTGGTCCGCGCGAACGTCGTAAGCCAGTTCAATGAGCAGCTTCAGCGTGACGTTGGTCGCGCGAATCCCCCCTTGGGTAAACTCCATCGCGGGGCGGCCACCTTCGTTGCCGCTGGGGCGGATCGACGCGACTTCGAACCGCTCGAAGTCCGCCGGCCTCGACTGAGAAGTGCAAATGCTAAATCCAAGGAGCAAAACACTACCGGCGAGCCGCATCGTGAATACCTCCTAATAGTCCGGTACTGTAGCATGTGCTTTTAGCCAGTCCAAGGCGTCCTGCCTGGACCTGAGTTCCCCATTGAGTTGTGCGGTTTCGATGCCGGTCAACAGTCGTGTGTAGAGCGGTCCTGGGGGCAGGCCGAGGTCTTGGAGATCGCGGCCGGTGAGCAACGGCGGCGGATGGAGTTCGGCGGCGGGGAACGTGCCAAGGTCACGACCGGTGAGTTCCCCCAATAACGGATACCAGGCCTGACGGGCCAGACGTTTGTGTTCGGCGAGGCTCGCAAAATTCGTGCGATTCGCGTTGGCGGCCAGCGCTTGCGCCCACTCGCGGTCGCGGTTCGGAACCTTGAGATCGTCGAGGGCGCCGTGGCCATCCAGCAGCAGGATCGCCGCCCAATGGACTGCGATGTGCGTTGTCCTGGCGGTGAACGCGAGGCGGCGTTCAAAGATTTGCATCGCGAGGCCGGATTCGTTCAGCAACATTGCGCCCCCGGCAGGCAGCGCTCGTTCGAGTTCCAGGCGAACGCGTTCGGCGGCGACGTCGCGGATGCGCGGGGCGAGGTTCTGGATGGCGGCCATCGTTTCAGGCTCGATGGTGAAGTCGAGTTCGGCGGCAAAACGCACGGCGCGGAGCATGCGGAGATGGTCTTCGGCGAAGCGGGCGGAGGGATCGCCGATGGCACGGATGAGGCGATCGCGAAGGTCCTGGCGGCCGTCAACGAAGTCAGTGATCTCGCCGGATTCGGGATCGAGAAACAGCGCGTTGATGGTGAAGTCCCGGCGTAACGCGTCGGCCCGGGCGCCGGCGCCGAACTCCACTTGATCCGGATGGCGGCCGTCGGAATATGTGCCGTCCGTACGAAATGTGGCGACCTCCACCTGCAGATCGTCCTTTCGGACGAGCACGACGCCAAAATGCGCTCCAGCGAGGCCGGAACCGGGAAAAAGACGAACGATATCGCCGGGGCTGGCGCTGGTCGCGATGTCAAAGTCCTTGGGAGTGCGGCCCAGAATCCGGTCGCGAACGCATCCGCCAACCAGGTAGGCCTCAAAGCCGTGGACGCGGAGCGTACGGTTTATGAACGTTGCATAATTTTCGAGTGCCGTGCTCACCACCATTTCAATCGTAAAATAGGGGCTGGGAATGTCACCGAATTCGAGCCGCACGGCGCTTTCGCCGAAAGTTGTCGTCGCGACCACAGCGGCCCTCTCCTTTATCTCCTTCTGGCGCGGCGCGGCCATCGTGTTGAGCGATCTGGCGTCGTCGTCCTTCTACGCGGGCGGCATCGCGGAACAGGCCATCGGCAAAGCAGCGCCGTGGTTCGTGCTGGCCGTGATGTTTTTCGGCTTCGCGATCCGCAGCGTGTACATGGAAAGCTGCGGGATGTTTGTACGCGGCGGCGTGTACGTGGTGGTCCGCGATGCGATGGGTCCGTTCATGGCGCGGCTATCGGTGTCCGCGCTGGTGTTCGACTACATTCTCACCGGCCCGATCAGCGTAGTGAGCGCCGGGCAATATCTCGGGTCGCTGCTGAACGAGTTGAGTACGATGACCGGGCAGAATTTCCATCTGCCGGTGAACTACTTTGCGGCCGCCTTCGGCGTGATCGTGACGTCGTACTTCTGGTGGCAGAACATCAAGGGCATCCACGAATCGAGCGGCAAGGCCCTGCGGATCATGCAGATTGCCACGGTGATGTTCGGGATGCTGGTGGTGTGGTGTTTGCTGACGCTGCTGTTGCGGGGTCCGGCGAACATTCCACCGGCTCCGATACCGGCCAACGTCAACTTGAGCGAAGAGGCGCAGGGATGGCTGCATGGAACGTTCTGGGTGCAGATTCCGGCGGTGATCGCCCTGGTGGCCTTCGGACATTCGCTGCTGTCGATGAGCGGCTTTGAAACGCTGGCGCAGGTGTACCGCGAAATCGCCTATCCGAAGCTGAAGAACCTGCGCATCACCGCAAACATCGTGTGCGGCTACGCGTTGATTTCCACCGGCGTGATTACGGTGTTCGCGATGATGATTGTTCCGGACGACGTCCGCGGACGGTATGTGAACAATCTGATCGGCGGGCTTTCGATGTACCTCGCCGGGCCGTATGCGCTACGCCTGGCGTTCCGCGTGTTTGTCGTTTTCGTGGGCGTTCTGATGCTTTCGGGCGCGGTGAACACGTCGATGATCGGCGCCAACGGCGTGCTCAATCGTGTCGCCGAGGACGGCGTGATGCTGCCCTGGTTCCGCAAGCTGCACAAGCGGTTCGGCACCACCTACCGCATCGTGAACATGATCACGCTGCTGCAACTGGCGACGATCCTGGCCAGCCGCGGCGATGTGTACCTGCTGGGCGAAGCCTACGCGTTCGGCGTCGTCTGGAGCTTTTTCCTGAAGTCGCTGGGCGTGCTGGCGCTGCGCTTCCAACGTCACGACCAGGAATACAAAGTTCCGTTCAACCTGCGGTTCGGCAACAAGGAAATTCCCATCGGGCTCGGCGTGATTACGCTGGTGCTGGCGTTTGTCGCGATCGCCAACCTGTTTTCGAAAAAGATGGCGACGATCAGCGGACT
This sequence comes from Acidobacteriota bacterium, assembly GCA_018268875.1. GTDB lineage: Bacteria > Acidobacteriota > Terriglobia > Bryobacterales > Bryobacteraceae > F-183. Next base: position 1,224 of record JAFDVT010000025.1, on the reverse strand, counting down.
GGCGTTTACCGTAGGCCTGTTCGTGATCTTTACGATTTCCGACTACATCACGCGGCGGCGCGACGGCGACAGCAAGGAAATGGAACAGTTCAACCTGGACCATCAGCCGGAAGTCGATTCGACGCTGCATGCGCGGCCCGGTTCGGTGCTGGTCGCGATCCGCGACTTCGGCCGCATGGACCATCTCCGCAAGGTGCTCGAAAAGACCAACCTGCGGCGTCATGACATTGTGGTGATGACGGTGCGGCAGATTGCGGGCGCGGGCGAATACGACCTCACCGAAGCGCAGATCTTCAGCGATTACGAAACGCAGTTGTTCAGCCACGTGGTGGCGCTGGCGGAGAAGGAGGGCAAGACGGTAGAGTTACTGGTTGTGCCCGCCGTCGATCCGTTCGACGCGCTGGTGCAGACAGCGGCGAAGTTAAAGGCGTCGCGCTTGGTCACCGGTGTGTCCGAAAAAATGGCGTCCGAAGAATTGGCGCGACGCATTGGCCTCGCGTGGGAAAAGTTGCCCGAACCGCGGCAGCCGTTTTCGCTGGAAGTGATCGCGCCGGGGCGGCCGTCGACGTTTGTGAACCTGGGTCCGCACCCGCCGCGGCTGTGGCCGGAGGATGTCGAACGCGTGCACGACATCTGGTTGGGATTGACGGATGAGTTCGGGTCGCAGTTGCACCATCGCGACATTGTGGGAGCGGCGCTGCGGCGGCTGGAGGCCGACCTGCAAGGTCCCGATCGCGAAGCCGCGCTGGTCGATTTGAAGAAGGAATTGAAGCACTGATCAAATACCCGCCGGGACCTTCGAGCTTTTTGCCTTTCGGATTGCTTCGGCATTTTCGCAAGGATGCGCCGGGGTTTCTGTTGGAGACGCGGGAACGCTACGGCGACGTCGCGTTTTTGCGCCTGAGCGGGCAGGATGTCTACCTTCTGAATCATCCCGATTACATCCGGGACGTACTGGTTACCAATCAAACCAACTTCACCAAGAGCCGTGTACTGGAACGGTCCAAGCGCATGCTGGGCGAAGGTCTGCTGACGTCGGAAGGACAATTCCATCTGCGGCAGCGAAGGATGATTCAGCCGGCATTTCATCGGGAACGGCTGCGCGGCTACGCGACGGCGATGACCAGTTGGGCCATTCGCACCCGGGACCGCTGGCAAGCCGGACAGACCATCGACATGTCCGAAGAAATGGCGAGGCTCACGCTGGGCATTGTCGGCCAGACG
>JAFDVT010000259.1 GCA_018268875.1 Acidobacteriota bacterium | reverse complement strand
GTCGCCCTTTTGCGGGATCAGTTCGTTCTTGTCGTAGGGCGGAAGTTCGGCGGCGAAGAAGAAGTCGGCTGTTGTCGCCACCTCGCTTAGCAGGCGAATGCGTTCGCGGATCAGCGGGGCGATCGGCGTCAAACGATCCTCGGTTACGCCAACAAAACCGGCCTTTTCGGCAAAGGGCAGAAGTTCGTGCGCGAGTTCCGGCGCGCTCAAGTCGCGAAGATGCTCGGCATTCAACCACACCGCCTTGGGATCGAACGGATCTTCGTCGGTGAAGTTGATGGTCGCGTTCGCGCGATTGATGCCTTCGAGGCTGAACAGGTCAATCAACTCCTGGCGCGACATCTTCTCGCGATCGTTCTTCGGATTCCAGCCCAGCAGGCAGACGAAATTCACGAACCCGTGCGGCAGGAATCCGGCGTCGCGATACGTCGTCACGCTCACCACAGGCCCGTGTTTCCGCTTCGAAAGCTTCGCGCCATCGGGCGCCATCAACAGCGGTAGATGCGCGGTCTGCGGAACCGGAACACCCAGCGCCTCAAAGATCAGAACGTGTTTATACGTGTTGGCGAGGTGTTCCTGGCCGCGCAGGATGTGCGTGATACGCAGGTCGGCGTCGTCGGCGCAGGACGCCATGTGGTACGTCGGGACGCCGGTGGAACGGAGCAGCGCGAAGTCCTCAATGTCGTCGGCGGCCTTGGTGACGGTGCCGTACACGAGGTCGTTGACGACGATGTCGCGACCTACGCCGCGAGGCACGCGGAAGCGAAGTACGAAGGGCTCGCCCGCAGCGGCGCGACGGTCGCTTTCCTCGCGCGAAAGCTCGCGCATGCCGGGGTTGAACAGCCAGTTATGCCCAGACGGCTCGTCGCTGGACATCGGCGTAAAGTCCCGGTAGGCGTGGCCTTTTTCGAAGATTTCCCACGCGGATTTGGTATGCAGGTCCAGGCGTTCGGACTGCCGGTACAGTTCATCCCAGCCGAGGTCGAGCCAGCGGAGGCCTTCGAAGATGGAGTCCTCGGAGACTTGTGTGTTGCGTTCGACATCGGTGTCGTCGATCCGCAGGACCACGGTGCCGCCGTTGTGGCGGGCATAAAGCCAATTGAAGATGAAGGTACGGGCCCCGCCGATGTGCAAGTACCCCGTCGGCGAAGGCGCAAAGCGAACACGCATGAGTTAGGAATTTCTAGGATAACAAGCTGTATCGGGGCTAACGTAAGGTATATGAGCGGAATCCAAACTCTTTGCCTCGCCGCTACGCTGCTGACGGCGGCTGTCGTACTTTCGCAACGGCCGGCGCGGGCACAGCAATCGGGCTCAGAGGAGAAAATGGTTCGCATCGCGGAACTTGAGATCGACCCGGTGCAACTCGAAGCCTATAAGGATGCGCTTCGCGAGGAGATTGAAGCATCGATTCGCCTGGAGCCAGGGGTCTTGACGCTCTACGCGGTCGCTCTGCGTGAAAACCCCGCGCAGATTAGAATTTTCGAGACCTACGCCGACGTCAACGCGTACAAAACTCATCTTGAAACGCCACATTTCAAGAAGTACAAAGCCGCTACGCAGACGATGGTTCGTTCGCTGAAGCTGGTTGCGGCCGATCCTGTGCTGCTTGGCGCCAAGAGCAGCGATTTCAGACGATAGCTCCCAATACTTAATAACGTTTGCGTGTGTAATTCGCCGGTGCCTGGAACAACGCCGGGTCCGGTTCTCCGAATCGAATACTGGTCACGCGATCGCTGTAGACGCTCCACCTTAAGAACCCAATTCGCCAACCAATCCATTCCAGGTACCAGCAGCCAAACGCGGGTGCGAAGCCCATTTCCACCTCGTCCAGTTCGATGTCGTTCCGTGGCTTACCACGAAAGCGTTCGATAGCGAATCCCGCTGCCATACCGGAACCAACTCGCCGCACGTTGCGAAGGTTGCGTACCGCATCTACGGCGCATGCTCCTTCCGGTCCGAGGCCTTGGGGAAGGGGACGGAGCCCAGCCAAGGGCGGCCAGCGCGGACTGACACTGGAACCGGGCTGATACGTCGATTCCGTTATTTCGCGCGTTTGATAATTAACTTGCCAGCGCACGGCCCGAATCGGGAACCACATCTCATCGAAACGTGTATGCAATGCTTCCGCAAAAAGCCCATCCTTGCCGGTGAAATGTTCCTGCCGCATGAACGATCCATCGGCGCGCATGGCGTTGATACGGCGTATCGTGAGCTCGCGATAGCCGCCGTTGAATACACGTTCCGCAAACTCCGTTTCGACCGTCATCGAACGAGTCAACAGTTCCGGAGCTTGGGCGAGTAAGAATACGGCGGCGATGATCACGGCGTGTGCTATTGCAGACACTCCGCGCCTGCGCAATGTTCCCTACTCGAGGCGGTAGTTCGGAGCTTCCTTCGTGATGATCACGTCGTGGACGTGGCTTTCACGCAGGCCGGCCGGCGAAATCTTGTAGAACTTCGCCTTCTTCTGCAGGTCGCCGATCGTCGCGCAGCCCGTGTAGCCCATGCCTGCGCGCAAACCTCCGACCAACTGGTACACCATGTCCGACAGAGGACCCTTGTACGGCACGCGCCCTTCGATGCCTTCCGGAACAAGCTTGCCCGTCGCGGCGTCCTGCGAATAACGATCCGCGGAACCCGCGCCCATTGCGCCCGTCGAACCCATGCCGCGGTAAGACTTGAACGTACGGCCCTGGTACAGGATCGTCTCGCCGGGGCTTTCGTCGGTGCCCGCGAACAGCGACCCGATCATGATGCAGTCCGCGCCCGCGGCGATCGCCTTGGTGATGTCGCCGGAAAATTTGATGCCGCCATCGGCGATCAGCGGTACGCCCGTACCGGCAAGCGCCTTTGCCGTTTCCTGAATCGCGCTGATCTGCGGTACGCCGGCGCCGGAGACGACGCGCGTGGTGCAGATCGAACCAGGCCCGATGCCGACCTTGACGCCGTCGACGCCGAGGTCCACAAGATCGCGAGCGCCTTCAAACGTCGCGACGTTGCCGGCAACGAGGTCGACTTGCGGGAGATGCTTCTTCAGCGTTTCCGCTGCCTTCAGAACCTTTTCGCTATGGCCGTGCGCGGAATCGAGCACGAGCACGTCCACCTTGCGGCGGACCATTTCCTGCGCGCGTTCCAGGAAGTCACCGGAAGATCCGATGCTCGCCGCGCAGCGCAGGCGCCCCTGTCCGTCCTTGGCCGCGTTCGGGTATTTCAGGCGCTTTTGGATGTCCTTAACGGTGATGAGACCTTTCAACTGATAGTTCTCATCCACCACCAGCAGCTTTTCCACGCGGTTTTCGTGCAGAATTCGCTGTGCTTCTTCGAGCGTTGTGCCGACCGGGACCGTAATCAGCTTGTCCTTGGTCATGCGGGACTCGATCGGTTGATCGAACCGCGTCTCGAACCGCAGATCGCGATTGGTCAAGATGCCGACCAGCCGGTTGGACTCAGTGGTGATGGGCACGCCGGAAATCCGGAAGCGGCGCATCACGTCGAGCGCTTCGGTGATCTTCTGATTCGGACGCATCGTGACCGGGTCGACGATCATTCCGCTTTCCGAACGCTTCACGCGGTCCACTTCCTCGGCCTGCTTGTCGATCGGCATGTTGCGATGGATCGCGCCGATGCCGCCCTGCTGCGCCAGCGCGATCGCCATGTGCGACTCGGTCACGGTGTCCATCGCCGCTGACGTTATGGGGATGTTTAACGCCACATTCCGGGAAAACAGCGTCTTTGTGTCGGCTTCGTTCGGCAGTACAGCGGATCTTGCGGGGACCAGAAGTACGTCGTCGAAGGTAAGGCCTTCCTGTAGCTGATCGGGAATCATTCGTTTTTCTAATGATAGCAATTGTCCCTTTCGAACCCGCTTCCGCGCTTGTAAAAGCGGTACGCAAAAATGCAACCACCGATGTCGCCCGCCACGCCGCCGGACCGCCGTCCGGTGTTCTCCTACCTGATGCTGTCCCGGGTTGCGCTTGCCATGTGGACCGTCCTCGTGTGCTTCCTCCCGCTGGCCCAAACCCGCTCTGTCGGCGCCTACCTGATTGGGATGTACGACGTGTACTGGAATGGCGCGCTGTTGGTCGGCGCCGCCACGTTTCTGCTCGCCATGGCGATCAATGTAAGCGCCAATACCATCATTCGAACCGCCGAACTACGTTTCGGCATGAAGCCCATCCATCCATGGCTGCGCGAACCGGTCCGGGTATTCCGCAGCGTGCGCATCAACAAGGTGTATGGAATCTGGCGGGCGAACCTCATCAGCGGCTTGTTGACGTTGGCCGCCGTCCTCTACTTTTTTAGCGGCCTTGTCGGCAATAGCCGCGACGGATGGCTCGCATTTGCCGCAGCGATTGCCGGATTCCTGGCTGGTTTCCTGGTTGGCTATCTGGTCGCGCTGTACCTGACGCGGTTCGAAAAAGGCGACCACGGCTGGTACGTCTACCTCGTACGGAAGTTCACGCCGGACGGCTTTGTGATGCCCGATGGCAGTTCCGTGCCGGGGCATCAGTTCTCGGCCAACGCGTTCCTGTTGAGCCTGTTTCTGTACCTCGCGCTGGGGTTCGCGTTCCGGCCCGGCAACACGTGGGCGGGCATCGAACTGGCTGCGCTGGTATCGCTGCTGCTGTTGCTCACCAACCTCTGTTGGCTGCTCTCGGGACTCAGCTATTTACTGGATCGATGGCGGTTCCCGCTGCTGCCGTTCATCCTCAGCGTCGCGATGGTGACCGGTGGGAACGACCATGTCTTTCCCGTCGCCGATTGCAACAATTGCGAGCCTGCCCGGACCGCCGCCGAGATCCTGGACACCGCCAATCCCGCGGCGCAACCTCGCATCCTGGTTGCGACCTCCGGCGGTGGCATCCTCGCCGCGACGTGGACGGCCAAAGTGCTCGGTGAGTTGACTGCTGGCCAGCCTGGCTTTCTGCCGGCGCTTCGCGTGATTAGCAGTGTTTCGGGCGGCAGTGTCGGTTCGATGCACTATGTCCACGCGCTGCGGCAGAACCAGTTCGACAAAAACAAAGTCTTCGAACGCGCGGCATCTTCGAGCCTCGATGCCGTGGCCTGGGGGCTCGCCTACTACGACTCCTGGCGCGTTGTCGG
>JAFDVT010000258.1 GCA_018268875.1 Acidobacteriota bacterium | reverse complement strand
GTTGTCTTCACCAGCGAATTCGGCCGCAGCCCCTGGTCGCAGAACACCACCGGTCGCGATCACAATCCCAAAGGCTACACCTCATGGCTTGCGGGCGGCGGCATCAAAGGCGGCGTCGTCCACGGCGCAACCGACGAGTTCGGATACAAAGCGGTTGAAGATCCGCACTATTACAGCGACCTTCACGCGACGATTCTTAAGCAACTCGGCCTCGATCACAGAAAGATGCAATTCCGGGCCCTTGGCCGCTTGTTTCACTTGGTGGAAGACGGCCACGGGCCGATCGACGCGATCATTGCTTAACTTCTTCTGTCACCGTCAGCACGCGATCCGTTGCGACATTACGAAGAGTTTGCGTGATCCCGCTCGGCCAGCGAATCGCCACGGTTGCCACGCGCTCCTCGCCTAGTCCGAAGTGAACTCTCTTGTCGTGAGACGAAAGATAGCTGCCGGCCGTGGAGACGAAGCCGGTCTGCATGCGTCCCGACGGCGTCGTTACGGTGATGGCGGCGCCGATGCCGTCACGATTGCTCTTGGTGCCGATGGTTTGGATGGACAGCCAATGATTTCCATTCGGAGCGGCGTTGTTCCGAAACACGCGCGCCGCGCCATCGAGAACCGACAGCGCGATATCGACCGCCCCGTCAGAATCCAGATCGCCGAATGCGGCTCCACGCCCGATCAGCGGGACTTGGAACGGTTCCCCGGCGCGCGGCGACACATCGGTGAACTTGCCTCCGGCATTCCGCAATAATACTGGCTTTTCGCTGTATCGCAGGGTCGGCTGCGTGCGTTCGATGTTGTCCATCACGTGACTCTGGGCGACGAAGATGTCCTTCCATCCGTCGTTGTCGTAATCCAGAAACCGCGTGCCCCACCCGGAATGCAGTTTGCTGATCGCCGCCAGCCCGCTGGGCCCCGAAACGTACTCAAACAGCTTGCCGCCGCGATTCTGAAACAGCGCGTAACCCTGGTTGGCCAGCGCATTGACAAAAATGTCCGGACGCCCGTCGTTGTTGTAGTCGGCGAAATCGGTGCCCATCCCGGCGAAGGTTCCACCGTTCTCGTCGTACGCTACGCCCATTGCCAGGCCCGTCTCTTCGAACGTCCCGTCGCCGTTGTTTCGAAACAACTGCTGCGGAAAGCTGTCGTTCGCGACAAAGATGTCCGTCCATCCATCGCCATCGGCGTCCTGAAACGCGACCCCCAAGCCTTTGCCAGGCGCTTTCGCAATGCCCGACTTTGCGCTGACGTCCGCAAACCGGCAACCGCCAAGCCCCTTGTATAGCAGATGCGTCACCGCGGCGAATTCGTTTGGATGACAGTACGCCTGCATGTCCGCGCCTTCCGCGCCGCATCGCTTATTCTTCCCGAAATCCCAATCCAAATACCGCGCTACGAACAAATCCAGATTGCCGTCGCGATCGTAATCGAGAAAGCCAGCGCTCGTCGACCAGCTTTCGCCTGCAACGTCGGCGATGGGCGTGACATCTTCGAACACGCCGCCGCCCTTGTTCCGGTACAAATGATTGCCGCCAAGCCCAGTGACGAATAAATCGGTGTTGCCATCGTTGTCGCAATCGGCCGCCGCAACCCCCTGGCTGTAGCCCGCGCCGCGCACGCCAGCGCGCTCGGTGATGTCTTCGAAGGTTCCATCGCCCTTGTTGCGATAGAGGCGATTCCAAAATTTGCGATCGCTCTTGTCTGCCACGGCGCCGTTCTTCATGCCGGCGTGTAACGCGGCGCCGTTGGCAAAAAACAGATCGAGCTTGCCATCTCTATCGGCATCGAACATCGCAACGCCGCCACCCATCGCTTCGATCAGGAACTTCGCGTCCGTCTTGCTGGCCTGAAACACGAATCCAGGCCCAGGCGCCGTTTGAAAGGCAGTCTGATTCGAAGATCCTGCTGAGGTAACGAGAATAAAAGCCCACAACCAACGGCGCACAGAACCAGCTTCCATCAGTTCCCACAGGAAATCAAAGTCAGAACTGCAGTCGAAGCCCCAATTGGATCGACCGAGGTCCTCCAATCTGGAATTGTGGATTCTGCCCGCCCGTTACACCGGTGCTGAGAATGGCGGTGCTCTGTCCGAACGTCGTGTTTGTCATCACGCCGGACGGATTGCCGAAGTTCGGCGTGTTGAGCAGGTTGAACGCATCGGCGCGTAGGTCCAGTCCCACGCGTTCCGTGACACGGAACTTCCGCCGCAACGACAAGTCCACCTGTTTCAGTCCGAAGCCGCGCAGAACATTCCTCCCCAACGTTCCCTGCCTGCCTGGCGCTTGCGGTGTCGCTGCGTCGAACGCGGCGCGGTTGAAGATCCGTCCGCCGGGATAGCCATCGCCGAACAGGTAGAGCGGTTGGCCCGCGACGTAGTCGGGTCGCGACACCGTCGTGATGCCGAGCCCGAGCGCATCTCGTCCGGTCACCACCAAAACCGGTAGCGCCGTACGGAAGCGTGCGATCGAATCGAGCGCAAACCCGCCAAATACGGCCCTGGCAAGCTTGTTCGACCCGAACGTAGGAATCTCATAACTAGCCGAGCCGGTCAATGTATGCCGCACATCGAACGAGGAAGGACCGCGATCCGACCGCGCTGGATAGCGGTTGCTCGGCGGCAGGAAATTTGCATTCGAATCATCCGACGATGTGTCGAGAGACTTGGCCCACGTATACGATGCGATGCCTTGCCAATGGCGCGACATCCGCCGTTTGAACTGCGCCTGCAGCGAATGATAATCGGAGTACGCCGTGCTGCTCACCAGGTCGATGCGGCTGAAGTTCGCGTTGCCGGACACCGCCGGTAACAAGCTTTCGACGCGACCAAGCTTGCGTCCCGCGGCGCCGACGTAGCCAATCGAAACCGCGTTCGACGCCCCCAGCGGATGCTCGATGCCGAAACTGTATTGGTGCGTCCGCGGCGCGGCAAAACCTGGAGCCATGGCAAACACGCGCGGATACGGCGGATTCAAATTTAACGTCGGAACGTCGGC
>JAFDVT010000257.1 GCA_018268875.1 Acidobacteriota bacterium | reverse complement strand
CACCTCAGAACCGCGGCTTCTAGCGCCCCGCCAGCGTAGCCGTACTGCTACTTTGCGCCACCCGCGATCTTCAGAAATACATCCGCCCCGGCTTTGGCCGCGATGCCATCCTGCGCCGATGTCGCTCCACTGACACCGATCGCCCCGATGCAGACGTCGCCGGCCATCAACGGCAACCCGCCTTCCACGGGAAGCACGACGGGCAGCTTGACCACCGCTGTACGGCCACCGGCCACCATGTCTTCAAACACCTTGGTCGGGCGTTTGAACCCCACCGCGCTTTTGGCTTTGGCCTGCGCCACGTCGATGCTCGCAATTTGCGTATTGTCGGCTCGCTGCAGGTAAATCAGGTGTCCTCCGGCGTCCACAATCGCGATCGCCAGCGTCCATTTGTTCTTGGCACCCTCCGCCTCCACCGCCGCTGCTATCTCCTTCGCAACGGCCAGGTTCAGGGCCTTCACCGTCGTAAGTTCCGCGCCACTGGACGACATCGCCGCCACGGCCAGCAAACCGCAAAGCAGTTGTTTTTTCATATGAGATCATCATAGTTAAGATGCTTGGCAAATGGATGCTCTTTGGGGGCATCGCGGTGTTCCTGGCGGTGGGCGCCGGAGCGATTTCCTGGTGGACCTCCCAACGCGCGACGCAAGGCGCCAACGGCGCCAACCAGCAGCAGCCAACGAATCCTCAACAAACGCAGAACGGAGCCAGGGACGTCAGCCTGCCGGGCAAGATTCAAGCGCAGGAAGTGATCCCCGTTGCCGCTCCCATCGAAGGCATTATCGATGAACTCTTCGTCGAAGTCGGCGCCAGCGTCTATGAAGGACAGTTGATCGCGCGGGTCCGCAACGGCAAGCTCGATTCCAGCCTCGAAAGCGCCACTGCGGAAGTCGAAAAGCTCAAAACCCGGGTCACGAACCTCGAAGGCTCCATCGTCGCCGCGCGTCTGGAGGCTTCCCGAGCCGCGGCCGACGCCGCTCGGGTGAAGTCCGAATACGAACGCCTCGATCGTAACTTTCAGCGCCAGCAATTGCTGCTCCGCGAGGGCGCGACGCCGCGCCTGACCTATGAAAAGGCGGAAAAGGAATTCAAGGACATCAAGGCCGAATATGAGAGCAGTTCCGAAGTGTCGCGCGTCGCCGACGAGCGCGTCGCGACGTTGAACCGCGATCTGGACGCCGCCAAGAAGCTGCTCGACGGGCGCAGTCAGGAATTGGAAAATGCGAGGGAAGAGGCAGGCCAGGGCGAGGTCAAATCGCCCGTCGACGGCATGGTCGTCGCCCGCAGAGGCGCTCCCGGCGAACCGGTCAGTCCCGCCATGCCGGACTTCTTCGTCCTCGCCTCGAACCTGTCGGCGCTACAGGCCGTCGTCGAACCGGACCCGTCGTTTCTGCCCCGCATCAAGCCCGGGCAGATCGCCACCGTCCACATCGCCGAAGTCTCCGAAGAGATCCCGGCGCTGGTTCGCGAACTCAAAGGAAATCAGGTCCTGGTGGACTTCGTCAGCCCGGGTCCCGCCGTAAAGCCCGGGCTGTCCGCGCAGGTCCGCATCTTTCTGGACGACCCGAAGCCGCCAGCTACTCCGCCTCCACCCGCTGCCGGATCGCCTCGTAAGCAGCCGTAATCATCCGGCGTAATTCCATCGCGTCCACAGGCGGATTGGATGGCCGCCCCAGCTTGACGTGACGCATCGCCTTGCCCGTCCCTTCCAGATACCGGCAAGGATCGGCGAGGCTGGCCCCTTGAAAGAACCCGACGTTCGCATGTTTGCTGAACACCTCGACGTAGGCAAATGGAACGTTGCCGAAACAGGCGATGGGATGCCCGTCATGCAGCAGTTCACGAACCTCGTCGCCGCAATCGCGCATCACGGCAAACCACATCCGCACCATCTCACCGAGTGGACCTTGCTGCTGGTTCAGCCATTCGTCGATCGCGGGATCGCGCCGCAACGTCGCATCCAGGCGAAACAGCGGTTCAGGCATCGATCTCGGCGTTCCGGATCTTCTCCCGAATGTCTTCGCAGAATCGTTCCGCCGCCGCGCCGTGCCAGTGCAGGCAATACCGCAAGGCCGTGCGGTACGCTTCAATCGCTTCCGGGCGGCGGCCCGCCTCCAGCAACCGGTCGCCTTTGGCTTCCCAGTCCCGGACGTCCCATTGTCCGGATTGGCCGCTCGTGGATGCGAATAGCGTCACAACAAAAAACTCCCCTATAACCGAAGTAGACGAATCGGACCGTTGGAAGTCTCTAGCCGGATCGACGGACCGTTGCCGCTTCCGATCGAGCCTTCCAGCAAACCCTTTGAAAGTGTCCCGCGAATCATCATCGGAAAATCCGTTGTAACCGACTCGTGCGACGATGTCCGCGCCAAAATCTTCGCATTTCCGCCATCCGGCATGCGCAGGTTGATCGACCCGTTAGACGTCGTCACCGTGATGTCGTTGTTATGCGTCGCGTCCAGACGCACGTCCACTGTACCGTTCGAGGTCGACAGATGCACCGGACTACCGCTCGTCGTATCCGCGATACGCCCGCGAATTGAACCGTTGGACGTCTCCGCGCGCAGCGCCCCGCGAACGTTTTCCAGCGTCACGCCACCGTTGGAGGTCACCACCGAAACTGCGCCGTCGATGTTGTCGAGCGTAACGCCGCCGTTCGAGGTACGGGCTTCCACCCGGCCTTTCAACTGATACAGCTTCATGGCGCCGTTCGACGTCCGCAAGTTCGCCACCGATTCGAAATTCTCCACTCGCATCGAACCATTCGACGTCGTCACCGACGTTAACTCCATGTGCTTCGGCGCGCGAACCACAAAGCTCACGCCGCAGTAGCATCCCTTGCGTTCGCCGTTGCCCGGCCGCACGGCGCGAACCCGCAGCAGCGAGCCTTCCTGCACGCCTTCAATCTTCACTTCCGCCAGCGTCGACGCATCCTTCGCGGACTTCGTCCCGGTTACCTCGACGGTGTTTCCATCCACGCCAATCAGCTCGATGCCGCCGTTAAAGCTGCTCAGATCCAGCTTGGCGCCGCTGGCCGGAACGTTGTAGCTGTAGCGGAAATTGTCTTTGAACCGGTCGTCCGCTACGGCGGTCAACGCAAACACGGCGGCCGCGGCGGCAAGAACTCGCGCGGAGGAAATGGAAGAGGAACGCAT
>JAFDVT010000256.1 GCA_018268875.1 Acidobacteriota bacterium | reverse complement strand
TTCTGGAGCAGGGAACGGCGGGAGATGTGGTCGACGGAGTTTTTCACCTCATTAGAGTACAGCAACGGAAGGTCATGCGGTCGCCTGGATCATCCAGCAGGCGGCGACGATGTGGACTTCGCCATCGTCCTCGATGAAGTTCGCGAAAGCGTCGCGCAGCGCGGCAAGAACTTGCGCGCGGCGTTCCGGTTCGAGCGCCGGCAACAGGCTGGCGAGCGCACCCATGCGCGTATAGTAAACCTCGAGGTCCGCGGCGGGCATCCGGCACGGGACGTCAATGGGCGTGATCGCGACGTTCTGCCAGTGACTTTGCGCGAGGATCTCTTCCACATAGGTCGCGTCGGCAAAGCCAAATTGGCCGGGACCCGTGGGACGCCGCGCCGGGAGTTCCGGCAGCAGAGGTCCGGCGGCGCGCTCAGCGGTGGTCATAAACGGGTTTTCCGAGGGCGCGCGCCAGGCGATCGCTGCCAGAGTCGCCTGGGGCGTGGCGGCCCGATGGAGGTTCGCAAAGGCTTCAACGGGGTCGTCGAAGAACATCACGCCAAAGCGCGAAACGATAGCGTCGAAGTTCGCCATGGGCAGCGGTTGGCGCTGCGCGTCGCCGAGTTCGAACGTGACGTTGCGCAGGTTCTGAGCGGCTGCGCGACCCCGTGCGGCAGTAACCAGAGGCTCCGAGATGTCGACGCCGGTGACGTAGGCGCTGGGATTCCGTTCGGCAAGGGCGAGGGAGACCGCGCCGGCGCCGCAACCGACGTCGAGGATGCTTTGGGCGTTAGCGGGCGTGGCGCTGAGGATCGAGTCCACGAACGGCGCAAAGAGGCGGTCTAACATGGGTTGTACATCGACCCACGCTTGACCGGAAGGTCCGTTCCAGAGGGAGGCTTGGTCGGTCATTCTAGTTGTAGTGTGGCGCACACCGGGAAGTTCGTAGAACCGGGCTCTGCCATCGGGGATACCAGTTACCCTGGGTCGCGCTAATTCGCGAGGTCGCTGACGGTCACCCGGGGTAGGCTCGCGAAAGTCCGCAAAAGGTTCCGCGCCAACAGCTTACCGCCCCACGGTGCGTGGTACGGCGCCACTCACCGGACCTGGTGCGGGAAGCGGCACGGTGACAGGCACGCCCAGACGGCGGGAATAGGGGAGAGCGATAGGGAAAAATAACGGAACTCCGTTGACCCAGCTTAATGCGTCATCGCGTAAATCACGTAGTTGACGCCCATGCGAAAGGCCATCGACGAGTACTTTTCCGGGTACTCCGGAAGGTCCGCCCACTCCCACGCATCGCCGAGGTCCATGTTGAAGCAGATCGCCACCACCACGCGATCCTTGCTGTCGATCACCGCGCGCCAATGCGGCGTGACGCCGTTGCGCTCGATCTGGTCGCCATGCACGACGTTCAGGCCAGGCGGACGAACCCGCTGCGAGAGGTCGTACACCGTGTGGAAGATCGGCGCGTAGTCCGGCAGGTCGATGACCCGCGGATTCGGGATCACCTTGGCCATTCCTTCCATAAAGCTCGCCCATTCGTACTCATTGTGAAAGTCGTCCACCATGAAGAACCCGCCGCGCTCGAAGTACTGCCGCAGACGCGCGGCCTGCGCATCGCTCAGCACCCAGTCGCCAATGCCGACCGCGTACAGCCACGGCCAATCGAACAGTTCGTCGCTATCGATGTCGACAATCTGTTCGACCGAGCGAACATCGACGCGCGTCAGACGCTTCAGACTTTGGATGAACAGCCGGTCGCTTTTGTTCGCGTCGATGCCCCAGCGTGCGCGGCCGTACCAGCCTCGCCGGTCCCGTTCGGAACGATAACGAAGCCTCCCAAAGGCGAACTCGGTCTTGTCCCACGCGCCCGCCGGGTCGTCGATGGGATCCTGCATTTCCGCCTCATACTGGGCCCAGCGGTTATTCGGATTGCCGCTGTAACGGCGCCCGCCACCGCCACCGCCGTAGCGCTGGGCGAACATCGCCGCTGTAGCTGCAAATAGCAGCGTCAGGCTGGCGGCGATGAGCTTCCGGCGCATGATGACATCTTACTGCCCTGCGACCGGTTGCGCGGGTTCCAGATACTTCTTCAGCCAGCCCAGAACCTCCTGCATGTGGACCTTGTTATTCTCGCCGCGCAAAATCCAGTGGCCTTCCTCGGGGAACGTCAGCAGGCGCGTCGGAACCTTGAGCCGCTGCAGGATCTTGTACGTCGTCATGCTTTCAGAAAGCGGTACGCGGAAGTCGAGCTCGCCTTGCGTGATCAGCATCGGTGTGCGAAAAGCGCCGCTGTAACGGATGGGACTCTGGTCGTTCCACTGGCCGCCCTTTTCGTAAATCGGCACGCCCATCCGCAGCTCACGGCTGTACCCGCCATCGTTGACGCCGTACTGCGACTCGTTGTTCACCGCGCCCGCATGGTTGACGAAACAGCGGAACTGCCGCGTGTGGCCGTTCATCCAGTTCATCATGTAACCGCCATAGGAGGCTCCCACCGCGGCCTGGCGCGTGCGGTCGATGAACGGATATTTCTTGATCGCTTCTTCGACGGCCTCCAGCGTTTCGTTCACAGGCCCGCGCAAGACGTCGCGCTCGATGTCGTCGGCAAACTTCTCTCCAAAACCGGTCGAACCCGTGTAGTTGGTCTGCAGCAGGACGTAGCCCTGGGACGTCAGCAGCTGGAAGTTCCAGCGAGTAGAAAAAGCATCTTTTGACATCGCGTTGGGTCCGCCATGCGGAAACACCACCAGCGGGTACTTCTTGTTGGGATCAAACGCCGGCGGCAACGTGACGAGGTTATGAATCCGCTTGCCGTTCTTCGTCGTGAACCAGAAATGCGTTGGGGGCTCCCAGTCGATCTG
>JAFDVT010000255.1 GCA_018268875.1 Acidobacteriota bacterium | reverse complement strand
GTAATACGTAACGATTCGTAGACCTACAATGTCCGTGATGTCTCGCAGGGCGGTGTATGTCTTATCCGTCTTATGTCGAATCTTCCGCTCTAAGCCGTGGTTCGTTTTTACTCGACAATCGATACCGCTCGCCGTCAAGTGGTTCTGTTCAAGTAGTCGAAGCACATCGTGCTTTAGGCTCTCCGCGAACCGAGTGTACAGATTGCTTTGACTCTGAAAGTCACGGAGCAGCGAGTCGGCTTTATCTTGGTCCATAGCCTCATTCTATGCGGAGTTGTCGTTCCGGATTTGGATTCGGGACAGTCGGATTTGGATTCGGGACAGTCTCTGATACGACTCCTCCGTCCCGGCACTGATTTGAAGGGGTCTGATGTGGACAGGCTGATGCGGTGCGACTACACCCGCGCCGCTTCACCGGGGGAATTCTAGTGCGACCGCGCCCTCAAGAGGATCGATTGCACGAAACATGGAGTCAGTGGAGCCGCATCAGACTGTCCCAGTGTGTCGTCTAGCGTAAAAAAGAGGGAGCGGCCACAACGGGCTGCTCCTTCTCTTTTGCCGGGGCAACGCGCGTCTTTCGTCTCAGTTAGGCGGCCGTGCGGCGGTGGCGGCGCATGCGGAACAGCACTCCAGCCACAGCGGAGCTGATGATGACCGCTTGTCCCGGTTCCGGAACGCTTGTGGGAACGGAACCAAAGGTAACGCTGGAACCCGCAAGGCCAAAGGTGTGTGATCCCTCCAAGTCGCGAATTTGATTCGTAACCCGAAGCGACAAGTCATAAGTTCCATTGTTGGCGGCGATCGGACTGAACAAGTAAGGCTTCACCAGTGTTCCAATGAAGCCGACATTCACATCGAAGACGCCGACTTGCGTATTGTTCACCCACACGGCCCAGTTCAGAGCCTCATGCTGGAGGGAAATTGTGGGGCACGGAGAGGTTAAGCGTCAAGGAAGAGATCGACGCAAGAGGGTCAGTAAAGGTCTGGCTAACGAGGTCTCCACGCGAGACCGACCAGAAATAGCCGATTTCGTTGGACGTAATGAATCCGATCGACCCGACGACCGTACTGGAAGCGGTCGGGAAGGCATGGGTGTCGGCGAACGCGATCACGCCGGCGAGGCAAAACAGCAACAGCTTGGTCCGCATGCAGGCGAGTATATCAGGAATGTCGGTACGTAGCGTAGAGTCGGCCTAATTGTGTGGCCTGTCTGTGTCAGATCGGTCTGGCACAAAAGCGTAGGCCCGGGGGACATTGGGGAGTAGCGGACTTCCAGCGGCAAGCCGGAAAGGAAAAGAGCCTCCCATTGCGGGAGGCTCCTTTGCATTTACGAACACTTGCGAACTGAGGGAAAGCTACTCGGCGGCCTCGCCGCCTTCGCGGCCTTCCTGCATCGCCTTCAGCTTTTCTTCGCGACGCTTGGCGCGATCCGCCGCGCGCTTCACGAGCTTTGCGTCCACCAGTTCCAACATCGCCGTTTCCGCACCGTCTCCCTTGCGGAACCCGAGCTTGACGATGCGCGTGTAGCCGCCATTGCGGTTGCCGAAACGCGGACTCACCTTGTCGAACAGCTTCTGCACGCTGTCCGGCGTCACCAGGAACGACGCCGCCTGACGGCGGTCCGCCAGCGTACCCTTCTTGCCGAGCGTGATCATCTTTTCCACCAGCGGACGGGCCGCCTTGGCCTTGGTCACCGTCGTGACAATGCGCTCTTCATTGATTACCGCGGTTACGAGTCCACGAAGCAGCGAGCGGCGGGCTGACGCATCGCGCTGTAATTTGTATCCGCCCAGTTTGTGTCTCATGTGATTCTTCTAAACCTCTTTACTCGTCGTCTTCGTTGGCTTCGTTTTCGTCGTCGTTGCTGTTGTTGCTGTTATCGCCGTCCTCGTCGTTGATGAAGTCATCATCGTCGTTGTCACCGTCCACCGCGCCGTCCGCGAGGTTCACCGGGGAACCGCTGGGAGCGATGAGGCGGCCCGACGCGTCGATCTTCATACCGAAGCTGAGGCCCAGATTGGCGAGGATTTCTTTGATTTCGTTCAGGCTCTTGCGGCCGAAGTTCTTGGTCCGAAGCATTTCGGATTCAGACTTCACCACCAGGTCGCCGATCGTCTGGATGTTGGCGTTCTTGAGGCAGTTGTAGGAACGGACGCTCAGTTCCAGCTCTTCGACGCTGCGGCCCAGGATTTCGCTACCCTGAACGCCCGCGCGGTCGCCGGTGTCGTCAGCGAGGTCCGGCAGATCTTCGAAGTTGATGAAGATCGCCATGTGGTCCTTGACGAGCTTGGCGGCCTGGCCGACAGCATCGACCGGGGCGATGGCGCCGTTGGTCCACACTTCCAGATTGAGCTTGTCGTAGTCGGAACTGGCGCCTTGCGTGGCGTTTTCGACTTTGAAGTTCACCTTGCGAACGGGGGTGTGAACGCTGTCGATCGGGATATAGCCAAGGGGCAGGTCGTCATCGGTGTTGCGCTCGGCGGAGACGTATCCGCGATTCTGCTTGAGCCGCATTTCGATGGAGATTTTGCCGCCTTCGGCGACGGTTGCGATACGGACATCCTTGTCCAGGACTTCGACGTCTGCGTCGGTTTCGATCTGGCCGCTCATCACGTCGCCGGCCTCGTCGGCCACCACGCGGATGGTTTTCACGGCGTCGGTGGTCATCTTAAACGGAACCTGCTTGAGGTTCAGGATGATGTCGGTGGCGTCTTCTACAACGCCGGGAATGGGGCTGAACTCGTGGTCCACGCCCTCGATGCGAACCGCCGTAATGGCCGCCCCTTCAATGGAGCTGAGCAGGACGCGGCGCAGGGCCGTGCCCACGGTGGAACCGAACCCGCGTTCGAACGGCGCGGCGCTAAAGGCGCCGAAGCGATCGTTCTGCGAATCCGTTTCCGCCACCAGGCGCTTCGGTTTCTGGAAAAATTTCAGCATGTTTTCTTCGTTTCCTCAGGCTGGGCGAACAACACTCACTGGAACCATCCCGCCACGTGCCGGGATTATATAGGACGTACGGCGATGATTCCAGGATACGAGGACGACTGACTTGCTTACTTGCTGTACAACTCGACGATCAGCTGTTCGTTCAGCTGGATCTGCACGAGGTCTTCACGCTTGGGCTGTTGCAGGATCTTGGCCTTCAGTCCGTCGCGGTCGATTTCGATCCATGCCGGGCTCGGCACCGACGCCGTGGCGTCGCGGGCGGCCAGAATGCCGGCGTTGGACTTGGAACCTTCGCGCACTTCGATGGCGTCGCCGGGAACAACCTGGAACGATGGGATGTTGACCTTGCGGCCGTTCACCAGAATGTGGCCATGGCGAACCACCTGGCGGGCCTGGTTGCGGCTGGTGCCGAAACCCATGCGGTACACCACGTTGTCCAGACGGCGCTCGAGCATGTTCAACAGGTTGTCACCGGTGATGCCCTTGAGCTTGGACGCCTTTTCGAAGTAGTTGCGGAACTGGCCTTCGAGAATGCCGTAGTAGCGGCGCGCTTTCTGCTTTTCGCGGAGCTGGAGGCCGTAGGCCTGGACCTTTGCCTTACGTTCCTTGCCGTGCTGGCCGGGAACGAAGTTGCGCTTTTCGATCGCGCACTTTTCGGTGTGGCAGCGCTCGCCTTTCAGGAAGAGCTTCATGCCTTCGCGGCGGCAGAGTCTGCAAACGGGGCCGTTATAACGAGCCATTGTGTTTTGGGTTCAAACCTTTCTGAATTCTGTCGTACTGCTGGTTCAGGAGGTGCAGTTTACAGCCGGCGCGCGGCCTTCGTCCTGCTTTCCTTCGATTCGATTGCTTCTAATTACACACGACGGCGCTTGGGCGGGCGGCAGCCGTTGTGCGGAATCGGGGTGGTGTCCCGGATGTTGCGCACTTCGATGCCGGCGCTGGACAGCGCGCGGACGGCGGATTCGCGGCCGGAGCCAGGGCCGGAAACGCGAACTTCGACGGAGCGAAGGCCCGCGGCTTCCTTAGCCTTGTTGGCGGCGGTGAGGCTGGCCTGCTGGGCGGCGAAGGGAGTGCCCTTGCGCGAACCGCGGAAGCCGAGCGAACCCGACGACGACCAGGACAGAACGTTGCCGATCTGGTCCGTGATCGTGATGATCGTGTTGTTGAAAGAAGCCTGAATGTGCACAACGCCCGAGGCGATGTGCTTCTTCTCTTTCTTCTTGAAAGACTTCTTTTTGGTGGTCTTGGCTGCTGCCTTGGCCATACTACTTCATACCCGCTTTCTTCTTGTTGGCCACCGTGCCGCGGCGCGGACCCTTGCGGGTGCGGGCGTTGGTGTGGGTGCGCTGGCCGCGCGCCGGGAGCGACCGGCGGTGGCGCAGTCCGCGGTAGGCCTGCATTTCGATCAGACGCTTGATGTTGAGGGACACTTCCTTGCGGAGATCGCCTTCGATCGAGCCTTCGTTTTCGAGCAGGGTACGGATCTTATTCACTTCCTCTTCGTTGAGGTCCTGAATTTTGCGGTCCGCGTCGATGCCGCACCGGTAAAGGATGGACTTCGCACGGGTACGCCCGATGCCATAGATGTAGGTCAGGCCTACTTCGGCCCGCTTTCTGGGGGGGAGGTCAACGCCTGCAATACGCGCCATGGTTCTTCGTTCCTATCCTTGCCGCTGCTTGTGCTTGGGGTTTTCGCAGATCACACGCACAGTGCCCGCGCGGTGGATGATCTTGCACTTATCGCAAATCTTTTTTACGGATGCCCGTACTTTCATTGTCGTCCGTTCCTCAGTCCAGCAGTTTTACGATCCTGCCTCTAGTCCGGTCGTGCGGCGAAACCGCCACTATCACCCGGTCGCCCGGCCGGAGCCGGACAAAGTTACTTTTCGTGGCGCCGGCCATGTGGGCCAACACCCGATCCTCGTTCGCGAGCCGCAGCTTTACGGTCGCGTGCGGAAGGAGTTCGATCACTTCCGCCTCAAACTCTTTTATGGGCGGGTTAACACCCATGGCCCGTTTGTCGTGACCGCCACTACATGCTCGAAGTGAGCCGAGGGCGCGCCGTCCTTCGTCACCGCGGTCCACTTGTCGGACTTGATCTTCATGTCCGCCTTGCCAAGATTGACCATCGGCTCGATCGCCAGCACCATCCCCTCTTTCAGCCGGGGATTGTCGTGGCGCCGGTCGACGTAGTTGGGAACCTGCGGCTCTTCATGCAGCTTGGTCCCGATCCCGTGGCCGACCATTTCCTTCACAATCGAATAGCCCGCCGCTTCCACGTGCGCTTGCACCGCTTTGCTCACATCGCTCAGCCGGTTGCCGGGCCGCATCTGCTCGATCGCCATCTCCAGCGATTCCCTGGTCACCTGCAGCAGACGCTTGACGCTCTCGTTTACCTCGCCGACCGGCACCGTCACCGCCGAATCGCCGTAATAGCCGCCGATGCTCAAGCCCGTGTCGATCGAGACGATATCTCCCGATTTTAACGTGCGAGCCTTCGACGGCATGCCATGCACAATCTCGTCGTTCACCGACGTACACAGAACGAACGGATACGCCACCGCCGCGCTCTGTGGCCGGTACCCCTTAAAAGCGGGCTTTGCTCCGGCGTCGGCCATCATCTTTTCGGCCGCCACTTCCAGATCGTTGGTGGTGATTCCCACTTCCACCATCGCCGCCAGCTTCTGTAAAATCTCGTAGACCAGCAACCCGCTGGCCCTCATCTTTTCGAGTTCTGACTGACTGCGACGCGCGATCATCCTAATAACAACTGCACAATTCGCCCGGCAATCACCTGCGGCGAACCGTCGGAACCATCGAAGTCGTGCGACGGATACCCCGCGCCCAACAAAAAAAACAGCACCGGGAAAGTCTGGTTGTCGTATGTTTCCAAACGCTTCCAGATCACTTCCGGCTTATCGTCTTCTCGTGTAATCAGTTTGCCGCCGCAATAGTCACAGGACTCTGTCACGATCGGGGCATTGGAGGCCACACTGTACAACTGGCCGCACTGCGAGCAGAGCCTGCGGCTGGCCAGACGAGCAACGATTATATTATAGTCCACTTTGAGGTGGACCACTACGGGCGCTATCCCGCTGGCCTGCATGGTGCGAACCAGAAGGTCCGCTTGCGGCACGGTTCGGGGGTACCCGTCCAGGATGAAACCTTCCTGGCAGTCTTCACGGCGGATACGCTCATCCACCAGCAAATTCACTACTTCGTCCGGTATGAGCGTCCCGGATTTCATCGCGGAGTCGATCTTGAGACCGAGTTCCGTTTTGGCGGCCACATGTTCGCGGAGCATGTCCCCCGTCGAGATGTGGGCCCAGCCGAGCAGACCCTTCAACAGCTTGGCCTGCGTTCCTTTACCCGACCCCGGAGCGCCAAACAGGATCAGGCATCGCCTGGGCTGAGCGTTGTTCAAAAATTGCTAGCCCCGCATCGCTAGACTCCGCTACGGCGGCCGCGGATACGGCCCGCCTTCGGAGTAAAGCCTTCATAATGGCGCATAATCAACTGCGCCTCGATCTGGTTAATGGTGTCCATCGCCACGCCAACCACGATCAGCAGCGACGTGCCGCCGAAGAAGAAGTTGACGCCCAGACCGTCCAGCAGCCAGCGCGGGAATGTGGCGTCGATCCAAGGACCGATCCCCGGCAGGCGCTGCAGCTTGATACCCGAAATCATGATCTGCGGCAGCAGCGACAGAATCGCCAGGTACAAGCCACCGACCACGGTGATGCGGGTGAGAATCTTGTTCATGTACTCGGCGGTATTCTTGCCCGGACGGATGCCCGGGATAAAGCCGCCGAACTTGCGCATGTTATCGGCCGCTTCGTTCGGGTTGAAGATGATCGACACGTAGAAGAAGCAGAAGAACATGATCAGCGCGGTGTACAGCAAGTAGTACATCGGGTGCGAACCGCCGAGCGCGCCCAGCATGGCGGACAGCACGGGGGAGTTCTTCACGAATTGGAGATTGAGCAGCGTCTGCGGAAACGCCAGGAGCGACGAGGCGAAGATCACCGGGATCACGCCGCCGGCGTTGACCTTCAGCGGCAGGTGCGTCGTCTGGCCACCCATCATCCGGCGTCCGACCACGCGCTTGGCGTACTGGACCGGGATGCGGCGTTCGCCGCGTTCCACGAGGATGATGAAGGCAACCACCGCGATCATCATTGCGATGATGATCAGCGTCTGGAAGATGTTCCAGGTGCGAAGCTCGAAAGCGTTGGTGTAAATCTGCTGGATCGCCGAGGGCAATCCGATGACGATTCCGGTGAAGATGATCAGCGACATGCCGTTGCCGATGCCGCGTTCGGTGATCTGCTCGCCGAGCCACATGATGAACGCCGTACCAGTGGTCAGCGTGATCATGGTCATCAGAATGAAGCCGATGCCCGGGTTAATGACGAAGCCGCCGCCCGAGTTCTGCAGCATGATGGCGATCGAAGCCGACTGAAACAGACCCAGGGCCACCGTCAGGTAACGGGTCCACTGGGTGATCTTGCGCCGTCCCATTTCGCCTTCCTTCGACAACTTCTCGAGGGTGGGCACCACCACCGTCAACAATTGGAGAATAATTGACGAGGTGATGTAGGGCATGATGCCCAAGGCAAAGATGGTCAAGCGGCGAAACATACCACCGCTGAACAGATCGATGAAGTTAAACAACGATCCCTGGTTCTGGCGGAAGTAGGCTTCGAGCGCATTGGCGTCGATACCGGGGGTCGGAAGGTGCGCGCCGAGCCGGTAAATGGCCAGCATACCCAGCGTGAACAACACGCGGTTGCGCAGATCCGGAATCCGGAAGACGTTGGCGACTGCTTCGAAAAACTTATTCATGTACGGCGGCCCTGACGAGATTGCGAAAAAAAGTTAGGTAACAACGACGGCTATTCGCCGATGAGTTCGACCTTGCCACCGGCCGCTTCGATTTTCTTCTTCGCGGATTCGGAAATGGCGTGGGCCTTCACCGTGACAGCCTTCTTGATGTCGCCCGTGCCCAGGATTTTGAGGCCCTTTTGCAGCTTCTTGACGACACCCAGCTTCTTTAGGGTATCAGGATCGAACGAGGCGCCTTCGAGTTTCTCGAGCGTCGCGACATTGATCACCGCCCACTCCTCGCGGAAGATGTTGGTGAAGCCGCGCTTCGGAAGACGGCGGTGCAGCGGCATCTGGCCGCCTTCGAATCCGCGCATCATCGAATAGCCCGAAATCGATTTGGCGCCCTTGGCGCCGCGACCGGAGTACTTACCGCGGCCGGAACCCATGCCCTGGCCGATACGGCGCTGCTTTTTGACTTGCCCTTTCGGCGGGGACAGTTTCGAAAGATTCATGACCAGTTAGTCCTTCACGATCTCAAGGATGTGGGGGATTTTCGCCACCATGCCGCGGAATTCCGGGCCGTCGGGGCGTTCCACCACGCGGTTCAGGGTCTTCAGACCCAGCGAGCGCACGATTGCCTTGTGCTTCTCAGGCGTGCAGATCGGGCTGCGCTTCAGCCGGATCTTGATCATTTTCTTTGCTGCTACTTCGGCTGCCATGACGACTATCCTCCGACCTTGTCGACGCCGATGCCGCGCAGATCGGCGGTGGCCGTCTTGTCGCGAAGCTGTTCGAGCGCGTTGATGGTCGCTTTTACCGCATTGTGGGCATTGCGCGAACCGAGATTCTTGGTGAGCACGTTCGGGATACCCACGGCCTGGATGACCGCGCGCACCGGGCCGCCGGCAATCACGCCGGTTCCGGGGGGCGCCGGCTTCAACAGCACCTGGCCCGCACCGTAACGGCCGAGCACGGCGTGCAGGATGGTGGTTTCGAGAACGTTGATTTTCCGCAGGTTCTTCTTGGCCGCTTCGATGCCCTTCTTGATGGCCGAAGGAACTTCCTTCGCCTTGCCGGTGCCGAAGCCCACGATCTTCGCCTGCGGGTCGCCGATGACGACCAGCGCGGAGAAGCTCATGTTTTTACCGCCCTTAACGACCTTGGTGACGCGGTTGATCGAAACGACCTGTTCCTTGAGGTTCAGGGAGTTCGATTCGATCCGCTTGTGAATGGCTGGCATGATGTTCTTCTTGCTTCCCTGTTCCTTAGAATTCGAGTCCGGCTTCGCGCGCCGCGTCGGCCAGAGCCTTCACGCGGCCATGATACAGGAACCCGCCGCGATCGAAGACGACCTTTTTGACGCCCTTTTCGAGCGCGCGGTCGGCAACGAGCTTACCGATGAGCTTGGCGCCTTCGACATTGCCACCCTTGCCCGCCGCCGTGCCGTTCTTGACCTCGGTCGAGGAAGCGGCCGCCAGCGTGTTGCCGGTGGAATCGTCGATCACCTGCGCGGTGATGTGCTTGATGGAGCGGAATACCGAGAGGCGGGGCCGTTCTGCCGTGCCCTGCACCTTGGCGCGAATCCGCTTGTGGATACGGTCGCGAATGACGCGTCTGGAATCGTTCGCCATGGTTGTTTACTTGCCTCCCGCGGCCTTGCCGACTTTTTTGCGGAGCTTTTCGCCGGTGTAACGGACGCCCTTGTTCTTATAGGGGTCTGGCGGACGCAACGCGCGCATGTTCGCCGCCACCTGGCCGATCACCTGTTTGTCGTGCCCGGTCAGGACGATGTGCGTCTGCTTGTCGATCCTCATGTCGACGCCTTCGGGCAGGAAGAACTCGATGGGGTGCGAATAGCCCAGCGTGAACGTCGCAATGCGGCCCTTGACGTCGGCGCGGTAACCGATACCGACGATATCGAGTTCGCGCGTAAAACCATTCGAAACGCCGGTGATGGCGTTGCTCGCAAGCGCGCGAGTCAAGCCGTGCAGCGCGGCGAACTGGTCGCCATCGCGGATCACCTGCAGTTCGTTGTCCTTCTGTTCGAGGCGTACGCCCGCGGGCACCGGAACTTCCAGCTTGCCCTTGGGGCCTTCGACTTTGAGAACCTGATCGCCGATGTTCAGCTTCACGCCTTTCGGCAGCGGGATCGGCTTCTTTCCAACTCTCGACATTTAAATTTCCTGTTCCTCTCAGCGATTACCCGGTTTGGCTGTCTGATTTACCAAACCTGGCAAAGAAGCTCGCCACCGACGCCTTCTTTGCGGGCCATCGCGCCCGTCATCACGCCGCGCGGCGTGGTGAGGATGTTAATACCAAGGCCGCCCAGGACCTTGGGGATTTCCTTCGAACCGCAGTACACGCGGCAGCCAGGCCGCGAAATGCGCTCGATCTTCTGAATCACCGGTTCATTGGTGGGGGTGTACTTCAAGTAGATGCGGATCGACTTTTTGGCGCCGTCCTCGGTCATCTTGAAGTTCATGATGTAGCCTTCTTCCTTCAGGATGCGGGCTACTTCCATCTTCAGCTTCGACGCCGGAACGTCCACCTTGGCGTGCTTCGCATTGATGGCGTTACGCACGCGGGTGAGCATATCGGAAATGGGATCGCTGGTGGTCATCGTACCTCTGATTCTTCTCTTGTTCGCGTAGGGCTTCGAAAGAAAGACCTACCAGCTCGACTTCGTCACGCCTGGAATTTCGCCAGCCAGCGCAAGGTTGCGGAAGCAGATGCGGCACAGCTGGAACTTGCGCATGAATCCGCGCGGGCGGCCGCAGCGGAAACACCGGTTCCGGTGCTTCACTCCCATTCCGGGAGTCTTCTTCGTCCGATGCTCGAGGAGCTTTTTATCTTTTTCGATCTTGGCGGTAGTGGCCATGCTCTTCTCTTAAAACCTCGTTCTCTGACCCTAGGAGTTGGCGTTCCGGAACGGCATGCCCATGAGCTTGAGCAGCGCCAGACCTTCCGCATCGGTTTTCGCGGTGGTGGTGATGCAGATGTTCATGCCCTTCACCTTGTCCACCTTGTTGTAGTCGATTTCGGGGAAGAGCAATTGCTCCTTCAACCCGAGCGTGTAGTTGCCGCGGCCGTCAAAGCTCTTGGTGTTCACGCCGCGGAAGTCGCGGACGCGGGGCAGAGCGGTGTTCATCAGACGGTCCAGGAACTCGTACATACGGTCGCCGCGCAGAGTCACCGCGCAGCCCACCGGCATGCCTTCGCGCAGTTTGAACGCCGCTATGGACTTGTTCGCCTTGGTGATCACCGGCTTCTGGCCCGTCAGGGCGCCCAGCTCGGTCACCGCGCTATCCATAATGCGGGGGTTCTGCGTCGCTTCGCCAAGGCCCATGTTGACCGAGATCTTGGTGATCTTCGGCACGGCCATGACGTTTTCGTAGTTGAATTCCTTGGTCAGGGCCGGCAGGACCTGCTTCAGGTAATGGTCTTTGAGTCTAGCTGCCATTGTTCCGCTGGTTCCTTATGCCTTACTTCTTGTCGAGCGTTTCGCCCGACTCCTTGGCGACTCGCACGCGGGCGCCATTGGCTTCCTTTTTGTAGCCGACGCGGGTGGGAACGCCGCCCGAGGTCAACAACATCACGTTCGAGTGATCGATGCTGCCTTCGGACTCGGCAATGCCGCCCTTGATCTGGCGGGCCGGGTTCGGGCGCGTATGCTTCTTGACGATCTGCACGCCTTCGACGATCACTCGCCCGGTTTCCCGGTTGATCTCGATAATGCGGCCCGTCTTGCCCTTGTCCTTGCCGCTGATGACCTTGACGACGTCGTCCTTCTTCAGCTTCAGCTTCAGTAAATCTTTCGGCGCATTCGCATGCCGCCGGGGAGTTGGCTTTGCCATGGACTAAATTACCTCCGGAGCGAGCGACACGATTTTCATAAACCGCTTGTCGCGCAACTCGCGCGCCACGGGACCAAACACGCGCGTACCGACGGGCTCGCCAAGTTCGTTCACCAGCACCGCCGCGTTGGTATCGAAGCGAATGTAGGTTCCGTCCTTACGGCGGGTTTCCTTGCGCATGCGGACGATCACGCAGCGCACGACCTTGCCCTTTTTGACGTTAGAATCCGGCGCCGCTTCTTTCACGGCGGCCGTGACGATATCACCCAATCCCGCGGTCAGACCCTTATCTCCGCCGCGCGGCAGAATACAGCTCAGCCTGCGCGCGCCGGAGTTGTCGGCCACCTCGAGGATTGTACGCATCCCAATCATGGTTTTCTTGTTCTCCTGCTAATTCCGGTGGGTGGTGGTGATGACCCGCGGTTACTTCTTTTTCTTAGCGGCCGTCTTGACCGCCTTCGGCTTCTCGCCCGCCGCTTCCGGCAGATCGATGGTCACGACAACGGCCTTGCGCAGCACTTCGCCCAATTCCCACCGCTTCAGGCGGCTCATCGGACGGCATTCGACGATGCGCACCACATCGCCGATCTTGGCCTCGCCCTTTTCGTCGTGCGCGTAGAACTTCTTGTGCTTGGTGACGATGCGCTTGTACAGCGGATGCGCCACGCGCCGGGAAGTCTGCACCACGATGGTCTTTTCCATCTTGTCGGAGACGACCTGCCCGATCTTTTCCTGCTTGTTCGGCTTCTTGATTTCTTCAGCGGCCATCGTTATTTGCCAGCCTTCTTCTTAGTGCTTGCAGCGGCTTGGTTCGTATTGGCGTTCGCCAGTTCGGCTTCCCGTTGCACGGTCAGAATCCGGGCGCGATCCTTCTTGATCTCGCGGTATTTCTTCACGCCGTCGGTCTGGCCCATGTTCATCTGGAACCGCAGGCGGAACATCTGTTCGGAGATGTCCTTCAACTGCTTGCCGTACTCGGCGGCGTCGATCTGCCTGATTTTGTCGATCTTCATCTCTCGTAATTCCTCAGCAGCCTAGTCGACCAGGCGGGTTACTACTTTGCATTGCACCGGGAGCTTCTGCATCGCCAGACGCATCGCTTCGGTCGCCACTTCGAGGCTCACGCCTTCCATCTCGAACAGGATCTTGCCCGGACGGATGATCGCGGCCCAATGATCCGGCGCGCCCTTGCCCGAACCCATGCGGGTTTCGGCCGGCTTCTTGGTGATCGGCTTATCCGGGAACATGCGGATCCACACCTTGCCGCCACGCTTGATGAAGCGCGTCATGGCGATACGGGCCGCTTCGATCTGGCGGTCCGTGATGCGGCCGCATTCGAGAGCCTTCAAACCGAATTCGCCGAAGTTCAGGGTGCTGCCGCGCCACGCCTTGCCGCGCATGCGGCCTTTCTGTGTTTTGCGGTACTTGACCTTCTTTGGCATCAACATGGCGTGTTATTCCTTCCCTTCGTTGCTGCCACCGTCGGTCGGCGCGGGGGACGGCGCGGCGTTGTTGGTGCTGTCAAAAGACGCCGCCGGCTGCGAAACCGGAGGCAGAATCGGGCTCGGGGCGCCAGTACGTTCGCCACCGCCGTAGCCACCGCCCTGCGGACGGGGTCCGCGAGGGCCACGATCGCCACCGAAACCACCACGGCCGCCACGGTCGCCACCGGGACCACGTCCACCGCGGTCGCCGTACCCGCCACGATCGCCACGGTCGCGGCGGTCGCCACGGGGACGCGGACGGGCTTCGGGTTCGGACCGGTAGTTCGGACGCTTGCCGGCTTCGAGGATTTCTCCCTTGTACGTCCAGCACTTGACGCCGATGACGCCATAAGTGGTGTGCGCTTCAGAGAATCCGTAGTCGATGTCGGCGCGCAGTGTGTGGAGCGGAAGCTGGCCCTGCAGATACCATTCGGTACGCGCGATTTCGGCGCCGTTCAGGCGGCCCGACACGCGAACCTTGATGCCTTTGCAGCCGAACCGCAGAGCGGAGTCGACGGCCTTGCGCATCGCGCGGCGGAACGCCACGCGCTTTTCCAGCTGCAGCGCGATCGATTCCGAGATCAACTGGGCGTCGAGCTCGGGCTTGTGCACTTCCTGGATGTCGATGAAAACTTCGCGGCCGGTCTTCTTGGCGAGTTCCGACTTCAGCTTTTCGATTTCCGCGCCTTTGCGGCCGATGATGATGCCGGGACGCGAGGTGCGGATGGTGACGCGAAGCTTGTTGCCCGGACGGTCCACTTCCACCGAGCTGATGCCCGCGGCGCGCAGGCGGCTCTTCAGCGAATCCTTCAGGTCCAGATCTTCTTTGAGCAGCTTGGCGTAGTCGGCCTTCGCGAACCAGCGCGAGCGCCAGGTCTTGGTGACACCGAGGCGAAAGCCGTAGGGATGTGTTTTCTGACCCATTCGTGATTACTCCTCGGCCTTTTCGACGGCGACCGGCTTTTTGCCGTCGCCCACGGCCACAACGATGTGCGAAATCCGGCGCTGGTAGCGGTACGCGCGGCCCATGGGGGCGGGGCGGATGCGCTTCATGCGCGGACCTTCATTGACGTACGCCTCGGTCACCTTCAACGCGTCCACGTCGACGTCCGTATTCCGGTCGTTGGCGTTGGCGATGGCCGATTGCAGAACCTTCTTGACGGTGGGAGCGATGCGCTTGTTCGTGGTCTGCAAAATCACCAGCGCGTCATTGGCCTTTTGGCCGCGGATCAAGTCGACGACCAGGCGGGCCTTCTGCGGGGAGATGCGAACGTAGCGTGCTTCTGCTCTGGCTTGCATTCTTGTGATTCCCTCTTCTTACTTGCCCGACTTTTCGTTCTTCGCCACGTGACCCTTGAAGGTACGCGTCGGCGAGAACTCGCCCAGCTTGTGTCCGACCATGTTCTCGGTCACGTAGACCGGGATGAACTTTTTGCCGTTATGGACGCCGAAGGTGTGGCCGATGAAGTCGGGGATGATGGTCGAGCGGCGGCTCCAGGTGGAAATCACCTTCTTGCCCTTCTGCTCATTCATCTTCTCCACTTTGACCAGAAGATGCGCGTCGGTGAACGGTCCTTTTTTAAGTGAACGGGACATCGTCGATTCCTACCTACTTCTTACCCTTCTTGCCCACGATGAACTTGTCGGTGCGCTTGTTGTTGCGGGTCTTGAAGCCGCGGGTCGGCTGGCCCCACGGGGTCACCGGATGGCGGCCACCGGAGGTACGGCCTTCGCCACCACCGTGCGGGTGGTCCACCGGGTTCATCGTCACGCCGCGGTTGTGCGGCTTCTTGCCGAGCCAGCGCGTACGGCCGGCCTTGCCGCTCGACACGTTTTCGTGATCGAGGTTGCCGACCTGGCCGATGGTCGCCATGCAGTGGATGTTCACCTGGCGGGTTTCGCCCGAAGGCAGCTTCACCAGCGCGAAGGTTTCCTCTTTCGAGACCAACTGCACTTGCGCGCCCGCCGAACGGGCCATCTGCGCGCCCTTGCCGGGACGCAGTTCGATGTTGTGCAGGATCGTACCGGCCGGAATATTCTTAATCGGCAACGCGTTGCCAACCAGAATGTCCGCTTCCGGACCAGACACCACCGTGCGGCCGACTTCGAGGCCCACCGGGGCCAGGATGTAGCGCTTTTCGCCGTCCACATAGTGGAGCAGCGCGATGCGCGCGGTGCGGTTCGGATCGTACTCGATCGCCGCCACTTTGGCCGGAACGCCGGCCTTGTCGCGCTTGAAGTCGATGATGCGGTAGCTCTGCTTGTGGCCGCCGCCGATGAAGCGCGAAGAAATCTGGCCCTTGTTGTTGCGGCCGCCGGACTTCACCTTGCCGACCGTCAGCGACTTTTCGGGAGTCTGCTTGGTGATATCGTCGCGCGTCAGCACCGTCGCAAAACGGCGTGAGGGCGTAAATGGTTTGAAACTCTTGACCGGCATGGGTTGTTAAATCTCCGCGTACTCCGGAACCTTCTGGCCGGGCTTCAACCGGACATAGGCCTTCTTCCAGGTGGAGCCGTAGCCCGCAAAGCGCCCGCGGCGCCGCAGCTTGCCTTCGAACGTCGCCGTGCGGACGTCCGCCACCTTCACCTTGAACAGGGTTTCGACCGCCGACTTAATTTGCGTCTTGTTCGCTTTTTCGTCGACCGCGAAGCACAGCGTGCTTTCCTGTTCCCGCTTGTCGTGGCCCTTTTCGGTCACAACCGGCTTTTTGATCACGTCGTAGATGGACAACATGGTGTTACGCCACCGCCTTCTGCGCCGGGGCAAGCGCCGTGCCCAACTTCTCGGCGGCCGCCTTGGTCAGAATGACCTTCTGCGCGCCCAGAACGTCGTACACATTCACGTCCTTGGTCACCACCGTCTTGATGCCCTGCAGATTCCGGGCCGAAAGCTGGAGGTTGGTGTTTTCGCCGACTTCGACGAACAACGCCTTGCGATCCGCGCCGAGCGCCTTGAGGACGCCCACCATGGTCTTGGTTTTGTGGTCGGTGAGCGAGAGGTCGGACACCACAGCCAAGGCGCCCGAGGCTACCTTCGCCGAAAGCGCCGAACGCAGCGCGCCCAGAACCATCTTCTTGTTCAGGCGGTATTCGTACGACCGCGGTTGCGGACCGTGCGAGGTGCCGCCATGGCGCCACAACGGCGAGCGGATCGAACCCATGCGGGCTCTACCGGTGCCTTTTTGCCGCCACAATTTCTTACCCGAACCGGCCACTTCGTGACGGGTCTTGGTCGCGGCGGTACCGGCGCGCTGCGCAGCCATCTGCCAGCGAACAGCCTCATACAGAAGGTTCTCGTTGACCTCGGCGCCGAACACGGCGTCTGCGAGCTCTACGGTGCCCACTTTCTGATTGCTGAGATTGAGTACATCGACGACAGGCATGATTAGCGGGCTCCTCCCTTCTTGGCGGGCTTTACGACGACATAGCCGCCGTTCGGGCCGGGGATCGCGCCCTTCACCATCAATACATTCGTTTCCGGATCCACCTGCACGATCTGCAGGTTGCGGACCGTCACCTGGGCATCGCCCATGTGACCGGCCATGCGCATACCGGGGAACACACGGCTCGGGAAGCTCGAGGCGCCGATCGAACCGGCCGCGCGGTTAAACATCGAACCGTGCGTCGCGGGACCGCCGCGGAAGTTGTGCCGCTTCACCAGCGAGGCAAAGCCGCGGCCCTTCGACGTACCGACCACGTCCACCACGTCGTTTGCCTTAAAGGACTCGGCCAACACCCGGTCGCCCTTCTTCAACTCGCTCGCTCCACCGTCGAGGCGGAGTTCCTTGACGAACTTCACGTTCGTCTTCAGGTGCGAATTCTTGTCGGCCTGAAATACGTTGTCCGAACCGAGATGGCCGGCAATCGCTTTATTGGTAATGGTCTTGCGGCTTTCGATCAAGCCAAGCTGGATCGCGTCGTATCCGTCGGTGGCGGGCGTTTTCCGCTGCACCACAACGCACGGACCAGCCTTCACGAGCGTAACCGGCACAACCTGGCCGTCCGCCCGGAAGATCTGCGTCATCCCGATCTTTTTCCCTAGAATTCCTGGGCTCATTTTCTTTCCCTAGCGCTCCTGCCGGGCCCGCCGGTCATTACCGGGCCGCCTGCCGTTCGAAGCGGATCAAATCTTGTTGGTGGAAGTAGTGTTCCTGTTTACTTCTTGCCGAAGGCCTTGATTTCGACGTCCACGCCGGCCGGAAGATCGAGCTTCATCAGCGCGTCCACGGTATCCTGCGTCGGCTCGAGGATGTCGAGCAACCGCTTGTGCGTCCGGATTTCGAACTGCTCGCGGCTCTTCTTGTCCACGTGCGGCGAACGGTTGACGGTGTAACGTTGGCGAATCGTCGGCAGCGGGATCGGCCCGGCTACCTGGGCGCCGGTGCGTTTGGCGGTGTCCACGATCTCGGTGGTCGACTGGTCGAGCACGCGGTGATCGTAGGCCTTTAGCCGGATTCGGATTCTCTCTCTGAGGCTGCTCATTTGTGTGTAACTCTATTCGGTTCGCGGAGAAAGAGGCGGGGCACTAACAAGCACCCCGCTTCCAGTTTGAAAGAAAGCCGCTATTCGAGGATCTCGGCCACGGTGCCGGCGCCGACGGTGCGTCCGCCTTCGCGAATCGCGAAGCGGAGACCCTTCTGCATGGCCACCGGGGTGATCAGCTCGACCGTCAACTGCACGTTGTCGCCCGGCATGACCATTTCCATGCCTTCCGGCAACTGCGCCACACCCGT
>JAFDVT010000254.1 GCA_018268875.1 Acidobacteriota bacterium | reverse complement strand
TATCGTTGCTATTGGCCGGCATCTGCATGGCCTTCGCCACCGTCACGGCTGACAACGGCATCGCCATTGGCTTGCTGGCCGCGGGACTCGGGGTGATGAACGCGATGCTTCCCGTCGCCTGGTCGCTCTGCGTGGACCTCGGCGGTAAACATTCCGGCGCCCTATCGGGCGCGATGAACATGGCCGGCCAGGCCGGTTCGTTTGTTTCGTCCGTGGCGTTCGGCTACTTCATCGAATGGTTCGGCAGCTATGACCGGGCGTTGATGCCGCTCGCTTTGATGTTGATTCTTGGCGGCGGCGTTTTTGCGACGATCGATCCCACGCAGAGGCTCGTTCTGAGCGAAGAACATTAGCCTTTTCGCACGGTTTCAAATACGCGGCGGACGTTCTGTCCAAGGAACTTGCGGATTCGAGTCTCACTCCATCCACGCCTCAACATGGCTTCGGTAAACATCGGGTAATCCCGCGCGTCGCGCATGCCGCGGGGCAGTGTGGGACCGCCGTCGAAGTCTGTGCCGAGCCCGACGTGGTCCTCGCCGGCGATCGAGATGGCGTAGTCGACGACGTTGAACCATTGATCGAGGCTGAATAGCAGGTTGTCGGGCGTCGGAACACCCACGGAATGAAATGTTTCGGCAAGATGTTTGTCGATGTCCGCGATGGGCATGTCCTTGAAACGGACTGCGGCGCTGGCGTCGTAGAACGGCTTGCCGGCGGCTTTGGTGCGATGCAGGTACTGCAAGCGGTTGTGAAACTCGTTGCCGATGTGAAAACCGATGACACCGCCTTTCTTCGCGAGCGCGCGGTACGCATCATCAGTTAGTGTTCGGGGGATGTCGTTGAACTTGCGAAAGCCTTCGTGCGTGGCGAGCAGAGGATACTTGCTGGCTTCGGCGGCCTGAATCGTGGTGTCCGGCGAAGCGTGGGCCACGTTGATCATCATGCCGAGGCGATTGCATTCGTGGATGAATTCGCGGCCGTGTTCGTTTAACCCGTGAAACGGCGAGGCGGCGCAACAGGATTCCGCAAAACGGTTCGCGAAGTTGTGCGCGGGCAGTTGCAGGCAGCGGAGTCCCAAGCGCTGCAACATGCGAAGCACGCCGAGATCGCCATCGAGATCGTAGCCGCCTTCGAGATCGAGGATGGCCGCAATCTTGCCTTTGGCGTTGATTCGATCGATGTCGCGAGGCTCCAAGGCGAGTTCGACTTTGTCTTGATTGCGATCCAACTGGCGGTACGCTTCGTCGATCAGGCGGAGCGCCTGCTTGGTTTCGTAACGAGCCGGATAGTACTCCTCCGGAATGAACATCGTGAAGAAAAAGGCCTTCAAACCGCCTTCCTTCGCGCGAACGAGGTCGAATTGACCGTCGGGCAAGCGGTCGCCGAGCGAGCCGCCTTTATAGAACTGCTTGTTCACGACGTGGACGTGCGCGTCGAGGACAAAGCAACTGGCATGGAGTTTTCGCGCGCGGGCGCTCACGTCCTGCGCCTGGCTCGCGAGCGCGGCGAGCCCCATGGATCCCGCGGTCATCAGTGTTCGCCGTGTCATTCGCCAATCACCATACGGCGCATTGTACAGTGTGTTTTTCCTTTTGTATACCCGTTTTTGATTCGAAACGCCTGGTTGGGGTATGCTGGGTCATTCCTGGAACGACATGGCCGCCAACAACTTCAATTCGTCCGCCCGCGAGGCCTCGGTTCGGGCTAAAACCGCAGAGTCGGCTCGTCTCTACAATCGTGCGCAGCAGTCGCTAGCCGGCGGTGTTTCCACCAGCCTGCGGCGTAGCGCCCGCCCTTACCCGTTGTACTTTTCCAGTGGAAAAGGGGCGGCAATTCATGACGTCGATGGGAACTCCTACGTGGACTACGCGATGGCCTGGGGACCGCTCATCCTGGGGCATGCGCCGCCCGCCGTGGAGCGTGCCATCGTCGCCCAGGCGTCGCGAGGGCTGACCTACGGCGCGCAGCACAACCTCGAGTATGAGGTAGCCGAACGGCTGACGAGCATCATCCCTTGCGCCGATCAGGTTTGCTTCGCCAATAGCGGAACGGAGATCGTGCAAGTGGCGTTGCGTCTGGCGAGGGCGGCCACCGGGCGGCGAAAGTTCCTGAAGTTCGAAGGGCACTATCACGGCTGGGACGATTCGGTGTTGCTGAGTTACCGTCCGTCGGCCGAGCAGATCGCGGCGGCAAATGGCGCGCCCGTGGGCGTGGGGCTTGGGCAGTTGCCATCCACGCAGGCGGTGATCGTGGAGTGGAACAATCGCCAAAGCGTGGAAGCGGCTTTTGCGGCGAATCCCGGCGAGATTTCGGCGATCATCTGCGAGCCTCTCGCGTGCAATTGCAGTTGCCTGCCACCGCTCGACGGTTTTCTGGAGTTTCTTCGCGAGATCACCAATCGCCATGGGGCGCTGCTGATTTTCGACGAGGTGATCACCGGGTTCCGGTTGGCGCCCGGTGGCGCGCAGGAACATTACGGCATCACTCCCGACCTCGCGACGTATGCCAAGGCGATTGGCGCGGGCACGCCGCTGAGCGCACTGGCCGGCAAGCGAGAGTTCATGGACCTGATCGCGTCGGGAAAAGTAGTCCATGCGGGCACGTTGAATGGCAACCCGATCAGTCTTGCGGCGGCAAAAGCAGCGCTGGACGAGTTGACCAAGGACGGCGGCAACATCTATCGGGAGATGCATCGGCGCGGCGACACACTTCGCGCCGGGTTACAGACGATGTTGCAGGCGGCGGGGCTTCCGGTGGTGACCAACGGCGTGGGTCCGGTGTTCCATCTTTCGTTCGCCGCGAGCCCGCCACGAAATTATCGCGACACGATGAAAGCGGACGCGGCACTGTATTCGGACTTCGCGCTGGCATTGCTCGACGAGGGCGTGATGGTGCTTCCCGATGGCCGCTGGTATCTGTCCACCGCGCACACCGATGATGATGTTGCAGCGACGCTGGCCGCGGCCCGTCGCATTTTGGAGCAATGAGGAGCCTGTCATGAATCGCCGTCACTTTCTTGGCGCATCCGCCGCTGCTGTTGCTGCCGCGCAGACCAATAACAGGGCGCCCAAACGGATCGCCGCCATCATCACGGAATACTGGATTGGATCGCATGCCGATGTCGTGGTTGGCAAGTACCTGGAAGGGTACAACCAGGATGACCGGCCGCCGTACCCGAGGTCGAAGATCGCGTCGATTTTCACCGAGCATGTACCGAAGAACGACATGAGCCGCGAGCGCGCCAAGAAGTACAACGTGCCGATTATGCGCACGGTTTACGATGCGTTGACGCTGGGCACGGGAAGTCTTGCGGTGGACGGTGTGCTGCTGATCGGCGAGCATGGCGACTATCCGTCGAACGAGAAGGAACAGAAGCTGTATCCGCGGTACGACATGTTCTTGAAGATCGTGGACGTGTTCCGTGAGACCGGGCGATCAGTGCCGGTGTTCAACGACAAGCATCTGTCCTGGGATTGGCGGCAAGCGCAGAGGATGGTGCAAATCTCGAAGGAAATGAAGTTTCCGATGCTGGCGGGGTCTTCGGTACCGGTTGCGTGGCGCATTCCGGCGATCGATGCGCCGTACAACGTGGGGCAGAAGCACGCCGTGGCGATTTCCTACAGCGGCTTGGACATTTATGGCTTTCATGTCCTCGAGGCGTTGCAATGCATGGTGGAACGTCGCCGCGGTGGCGAGACCGGCGTCAAGGCCGTACAGTGTTTTGAGAATCAGGCTTGTTGGGATTTCATTTCGAACACACCGTGGGCGAGCAATCTGTTCGACGAGGCGTTGTCGCGCAGCAACACGCGCAAGCAAGGCGACGTTAAGGCGCTGGCGAAGACGCCGGCCGTCTTTGTGATCGACTACAACGACGGTTTGAAGGCGGCCGCGTTCCTGCTTACCGGATTGCTGGAAGATTTCACGGTGGCAATCGAGGTGGAAGGCAAGGACCAGCCCGTTTCGACGCTGATGAACTTGCAGAACGCGCGGCCGCATCATCACTTTGGCTGCCTGGTGAAGAACATCGAGGAAATGTTTGAGACAGGTGTCGCGCCGTACCCCGTGGAGCGCACGATGTTGACCAGCGGGATCCTGGATTTTGCCCTGGAATCGCGTGTTCAGGGTTATCGCAAGTTGGAGAC
>JAFDVT010000253.1 GCA_018268875.1 Acidobacteriota bacterium | reverse complement strand
TGATTCCTCCCTACGACCATCCGATGACCGTGATCGGCCAAGGTACGTGCGGGCTGGAGTTGATGGAAGACGTACCCGATTTGGATGCGATCGTCGTGTGTACCGGAGGCGGAGGGCTGTTGTCCGGTTGCGCCACCGCCGCGCGGGCCATTCGCCCCGGTGTGCGGGTATTTGGCGTAGAACCGGAACTTGCGAACGATTGGTACTTGTCGATGCGGGCGGGTAAGCCAGTGGCGATCGATCCATCGGGTACTATCGCCGACGGCCTTCGCACGCCGCAACCCGGCAAGGTGACGTTTCCAATCGTCCAGCAACTGGTGGAAGGGATTCTGCTGGTGTCCGAACAGGAGATCAAAGACACCGTTAAGTATCTGATTTCCCGGATGAAAATCGTTGCCGAACCAAGCGGCGCGGTGGCCGCGGCGGCGGTGCTGTACGGCAAGCTTCCAAGCGGCATCAAGAAGGTGGGGATCACGATCTCCGGGGGCAACGTGGACTGGGATCTATTACGAACGTTCTAAGTGCCGATTCGACCTGATGGGACTGCCGGACTAAGCGCGGAATAGCACGGCAGTACTCTTCCTGCCTCCCCAGTTTGGCCAGTATTCTGCCAGCAAGGACGAATCACTGCAAATGCTCAAGCACTTATTTCAGGTCTTGACCGCCGGAGTCATACTGGCGGCATTCGCTGAAAACGCAAACGCTTCTACTATCACCGTAACTAATATCGGTTACGGTTACGACAATGTTCCGATGCTACTAAACGGACAAACCACGCCGACCGAGGAATACGCCGTTGAGATCCTTGTCAACCTGGGCGGCGCGCCCTACATTGCCTATTGCGTCGACCTGTTTACCGAAATCGGCTTCGCCACGTACAACACCACCGTCGGTGACGTGTCGACGTATAGCCACGGTGGACGTCTAGCCTGGGTCTATTCCACCTACGCGCCGGGCGTCACCACAAACGACGAGGCCGCGGCGATTCAATTGGCGCTGTGGGACATCGTACACGACGACGGCGACGGCCTTTCGGCAGGTAACATCCAGGTTGCCCCGACCTATTCGACGACCGTCATCACCCGCGCCAATGACATTATCGCCGCCAGCCTCGGACAATCTTCGACCAATGCGAGCTTTTTGCACAACGCCTCGCTTTCGACGGGCGCACCCGCGCAAACGCTGATCACGGCCTACGCGGCGCAGGTTCCGGAGCCTTCGACGACCGCGCTGATCGGGCTGGGCGGAACGCTGACGATGTTCGGCTGGTTCCGGCGGAAGAAGCAGAAGTAACCGCGGAAGCCGGTACAATCGGCCTTAGTGGAACAAGCTCTATCACGCAGGCGGCTCCTGCACCTCAGCGCGGCGGCCGCCGCAACCTCTGCCTCGCGCACTCTTCTGTTTGCGCGAGGCAGAGGCATTCGCGTTGGCGTTACCGACTGGAACCTCCGGCTGGCGTCGCGTCCGGAGGCGTTGGGCCTTGCCAAGCGCATCGGGTTCGCGGGAATCCAGGTCTCGCTCGGAAGGCAGCCGTCGCGAGGCAAGCTTCTGCTCGCCGATTCGAAGATGCAATTGCTGTATCAGGCCGAATCGATGAAGACGGAAATGCCGATCAATGCCACCTGCCTCGACATTCTTCACGTCAATTTTCTGAAGAGCGACAAGGTCGCCCTACAGTGGGTGGCCGAAGGCATCGAAGCCACCAAAGGGCTGGAGGCGCAGGTGATGCTGCTTCCGTTCTTCAATCAGGGCGCGATCGAAACGCAGGCGGAAAAAGAATACGTCGCCGACGCGCTGCGCGAGTTAGCGCCCACGGCTGAGAAGGCCAAGGTGATCCTGGCGCTCGAAAACACGCTGTCGGCGGCGGATAACGCCTGGATTCTGGATCGTACGAAGTCCAAAGCGGTGCAGGTGTATTACGACACCTACAATTCGCAAAAAGCCGGGTACGACATTTACAAGGAAATCCGCTGGTTGACGGCCAAGCGCATCGCGCAGGTGCACTTCAAAGACAAGGGTTATCTGGGCGAGGGCGAAGTGGACTTCAACCGTGTCGTACGCTCGCTCGCCGATGCGGATTACAAAGGCTGGGCGAACCTCGAAACGCCTTCGCCATCGGGGGCCATCGAGGCCGACATGCGCCGCAATCTGATCTTTATCAAGGGTGTGATCGACAGGGCGCCAAAGGCATAGGTCCATGCGGGATCTGTTGTTCGACGCGGCGGTTCGCGCCTCACGCTTTCTGGACGAGAATCGCGAGGCTGCTGTCGCTCCGTCGCCGGACGCGATCCTGGTGCTGGAGTCATTACGCGAGCCGTTTCCCGAACGCGGCGCCGCTCCTGAAGCGGTGATCGCGCAATTGGACGCGATTGGCGCGCCCGCCGCCACGCGCAATTCCGGACCGCGATACTTCGGCTTTGTGACCGGCGGAACGCTGCCCGCCGCGCTGGCGGCCAACTGGCTGGCGACGGCCTGGGACCAGAACGCGGCAATGCACGTCATGTCTCCGGTGGCATCGGTACTGGAAGACGTCGCGTTGCGGTGGATCGCCGATGCGCTGCATCTGCCTGCCAGTGGCGGCGTGTTCACCACCGGCGCTACGATGGCGAACTTTACGTGTTTGGCGGCGGCGCGTCACGCCGTGCTTGCCAAGGCCGGTTGGGACGTCGAGCGCG
>JAFDVT010000252.1 GCA_018268875.1 Acidobacteriota bacterium | reverse complement strand
GCGCCACCGGCGAGAACCGCCGCGGCGAGGTACTTCTTTACCATAGGGTCAATTTTAGCGGGGTCCCGGCCCCACATCCAAGTGCTGCTTCCGCGCTGGCCTGGCTAAGCGAGATTTCGAAGTAGCCGGAACTGCCGGCAATCAAAAAAGGTTCCGCGCCGTTTTCATAGGTCGTTGCCGTCCGGGTGATGGTGTGCGAACCGATTTTGAGCGACTTCGGGCGTCCCAGGCGGGAGGGCAGGTTGGTGATCAGGTTGCCGAAGTGATCGGCCTTCAGCACGAGGCCGGTCCAGCGCTTGGGGCCGTCCTGCCTGGGCAGCAGATCGATCACCACGGGATCGGTGATCACCGGGCCGAAGGACTTGGGCTTTACGCCAGCCGCAAGATGCGCGGCGCAAGGCGCGAAGATGTCGCGACCGTGAAACGTCGTGCTTTGCTCGCGAAGGAAGTACGCCGGGTTTTCGAGTACGCGAACTTTGGGACGGTCGAGAAAACTGAAGATGCCGTTGTCCGGTCCGATGAAATACTGGCCTTCGGCCTGCACAAGAATCGGACGTCTTCGAGTGCCGACGCCTGGATCGACCACCGCGACATGGATGGTGCCTCTAGGAAAGTAGCGGTATGCTTGGGACAACACAAAGGCGCCTTCCGCGATGTTGTGCGGCTTCACCAGATGGCAGATGTCGATGACGTTCGCCTTGGGCGCGATGCCCGCGATGACGCCTTTCATCGTGCCGACAAAATGGTCCGAAAGCCCGAAATCCGTAGTGAGGGTGATAACCGGCATGACTGGTAAAATTGAGTTGTGGATCGTTTTTACTTCGATCACAACGCGACAACCCCAGTATCTCCCGACGTGATGGAGGCTTTCCTCCCCATGCTCACGGAGCAGTTTGGGAACGCATCATCGATCCATCATTTCGGACAGACCGCGAAGCAGAAGCTGGAATCCGCGCGCCGGAATCTGGCGGCGTTGTTACAGTGCCATCCCACGGAGATCGTGTGGACTTCAGGCGGCACCGAATCCAACAACCTCGCGTTGTTCGGCGTGGACGGGCATGTGGTTACCACGGCCATTGAACATCCCGCCGTGTTGGAACCTTGTTCGCGCTTGAACGCGACCGTGGTTCGTGTGGGACCATCCTGCGTGGTCGACCCCGATGACGTTCGCAAGGCCATCCGTCCCGGCGAGACGGCGCTCGTTTCGGTCATGCATGTGAACAACGAAACCGGCGTGATTCAACCGTTGGACGAAATCGCCAAGGTGGTGCACGAGGCTGGCGCGCTGTTGCATGTGGATGGAGTTCAAGCGGCCGGCAAGATTGCCGTGGACGCGACTGTCGCCGATCTGTACAGCGTCAGCGGGCACAAGCTGTGCGCTCCCAAAGGAATCGGCGCGCTGTATGTGCGCAAGGGCGTCCAGTTGCGCCCGCGGACGTACGGTGGGCATCAGGAACGCGACCGCCGTCCGGGAACCGAAAACGTCGCAGGCGCTGTCGCGCTGGGCCGTGCCGCGCAACTGATTTTCGAACAAGGCCTCCCGTCGCCGGAACTGCGCGATCGCCTGGAGCGCGGCATTTTGCAGCGTGTCCCGTTCGCATCGGTGAACTGCGCCGGGTCGCCGCGGGTTCCCAACACGTCGAACATTCGATTTGACGGGATTGAAGGCGAACCGCTGGTGATTGCGCTCGACCTGAAAGGATTTGCCGTATCGAGCGGCGCGGCGTGTTCGAGCGGCGCTGTCGAGCCGTCGCACGTGCTGACGGCTATCGGAATGAGCAGGGAAGACGCGCGATCCTGCCTGCGGATTTCGCTCGGCCGCGGCAACACCGAAGCTCAGGTGGACGCGTTGATCGAAGCGACCGCCCAGGCGGCGCATCATTTGCATAGGTTGGTTCCCACGCATGTCTGAAACATTGACCGCGGTGGCGATGTCCGGCGGCGTCGATTCGTCGACCGTTGCGGCGATGCTGCATCGCGAAGGCAAGAACATCGTCGGCATGACGATGCAGTTGTGGAACCAGCGGCGCTTGCCGGAACTGGTTCCCGACGGCCCGACGGGACGCTGCTGTTCGCTCGACGATGTGTACGACGCCCGCTATGTCGCCGAAAAGCTGGGCATTCCGTACTATGTCGTGAACTTCGAAAAGCGGTTCGAACAGCAGGTGGTGAAGCCGTTCATCGACGAATATCTGGCGGGCCGTACGCCCATCCCGTGCACGTTGTGTAACAACCACATCAAGTTCGACCAGTTTCTGGAAATGGCCGCTGGCGTTCATGCGGACTACGTCGCCACGGGGCATTACGCGCAGATCGACTATCACGAACCCACGGGCCGTTATCGCATGAAGCGCGCCGCCGATAGCGCCAAAGACCAGACCTATTTTCTGTTCGGCCTGACCCAGCAGCAGTTGTCGCGGACCCTGTTTCCATTGGGCGGAATGACCAAGCCGCAGGTTCGCGAACTGGCTCGCGAGTTGAACGTGCCGATCTATTCGAAGCCCGATTCACAGGAAATCTGCTTCGTTCCCAATGGCGATTACGCGGCTTTTATCGACAGTTATTTCAAGGAACAGGGCATCGCGCCGCCTCGCGCCACGGGCAACATCGTGTCCGAAGACGGCGAGGTGCTGGGTGACCACGCGGGCGTGCATCATTACACGATCGGGCAGCGAAAGGGACTCGGCATCGCGGCCAAGGAACCGCTGTATGTGATTGCGACTGAACCCGCGACGCAGCGCGTCATCGTGGGTGGCGGCGATGCGCTGCTCCGCACCAACATGGCCGTGAAGGACGTCAACTGGATCTCGATCGCGCCTCTCACCGCGCCGGTTCGCGCGACGGTCCGGATTCGCAACAAGCATCTGCCGGCGCCTGCGACGGTAACGCCCACCAGCGACCCCGCGCGCGTCGACGTTCGCTTCGACGAGCCGCAGCGGGCCATCACACCGGGGCAGGGAGCCGTGATCTATGACGGCGACATCGTGCTCGGCGGCGGCTGGATCGACTAGCTGTGGCATTGGCGACGCTGGTCCGGCTGATGCTGTGGAGCATGGAGCGTGCGCCGTGGTTGTCGCGCGTGTGCGCCAAAGCGCTGGACCTCGCCGTCCCCAAACTGCGGCGCGTGGCGCGGCGGAATCTCGAAATCGCCGGGATGCCGGATGTTACGGACGGCGTCTTTCGATCGGTGGCGCGCGTGTTAGCGGCGGTGGCGCAAGTTCCACGACTGAACAAGCAGAACATCCACGACATCATTTCCTACGAAGGCTTTGAGCACTACGAAGAGGCCAAACGTCGCGGCAAAGGCGTGCTGTTCGCCACCGCGCACCTCGGCAACTGGGAACTTTCGGCGATCGCGCATTCGTTGATGACCGAACCCATGCATGTGATGGTGCGGCCCTTGGACAATCCGCATGTCGACGCTCTGATCGAGGCGCGGCGCGCGTGGACCGGCAACAACGTCATCGCCAA
The DNA here is from genome assembly GCA_018268875.1 of Acidobacteriota bacterium. GTDB lineage: Bacteria > Acidobacteriota > Terriglobia > Bryobacterales > Bryobacteraceae > F-183. Next base: position 5,030 of record JAFDVT010000252.1, on the reverse strand, counting down.
GAAAGACGCGGTTCGCGACATTTTGAAGGCGTTGAAGCGCAACGAGCCGGTGGGGATTCTGATCGACCAGAACGTGAGCCTTGCCGAAGGTACGTTCATCGACTTCTTCGGAGTTCCGGCCTGCGCGGGCACGGCCTTTGCGAGGATCGCTTTCAAGTCCGGCGCGGCGGTGATCCCGGGGTTCGCGCTGTGGGACGAGGCGTCACAAAAGTACCTGCTGAAGTTCTATCCGCTGGTGGAAATGACCGGTGACGCCGAGGCGGATACGCGTGCGATCCACAAAGTCATCGAGTCGGTGATTCGCGAATATCCGGACCAATGGCTTTGGCTGCACCGGCGTTGGAAGACGCGTCCGCCGGGCCAACCGTCGCTGTACCCATAAAAAAAGCCCCTCCGAAGAGGGGCCTTTCAAGCTGCCACTGCAACTCTTTAAAACACGAAGCGAGCGCTCAACTGGGCGCGACGGGCGTTGGTGCCGTCCGGGAAGCCCTGCGAAGCGGTACCCGTTCCCAGACCGTTGCTGGGGCGGATGGTGCCACCGGACGCGTTGTACGCCTCGGTGATGATGCCCGTGTTGTACTGCGAATTCGATACGTTGAACGCTTCGAAGTTGATCGCCGCGGTCACGCGCTCGGTGAAGCGCAGGATCTTGGTGACGCGAACGTCGGCGCGGTAGGTGGGGTCGAGGCTGAGGTTCGAGAAGGGCAGGAACGGCACACGGCTGGAACCGCCAAAGCCGTTCAGGCTGGTGTTGAACGCCGCGCCGGTGAAGGGCGAACCCACCACGCGCATCGTCGTCGTCACAGGCTGGCCGGAGGCGAGCGTGGTCAGGTGCGACAACTGCCAGTTGGCCACGATGTACTTCACGAACAGGTTCGACGACTTTCTGCCCCACTGGGGTTCCCACACCGAAGTGAGCACCGCGCGGTGGCGCTGATCGAGGCTCGACGTTCCTTTGTCGGCCGTGTAGTCGCCGTTGTAGGTCGAAGAGGGCGAACTGAAGAAGATCGCGTTGTTGCCGCCCTGCTGGTTGGCGGTGTCGATCGCGTGCGACCAGGTGTAAGCCACCGAGGCCTGGAAGCCCTTGGCCATGCGCTTTTGCAACTGCACCGCAAGCGCGTGGTAGTAGCTATTGCCGCCGTTTTCGATCTGGTTCAGACGCTGGTAGCGGGTGTCGACGCGGTTGGCGGTGTAGTAGCCGGGCGTCGAGAAGGTGCCCGTCTGATTGCCCGCCGCATCGAGGATGCGGTAGGAAACCGGCGCGCCGAGCGGACCGATGTTCAGGTCGCGAACGGTGGTGAGCGCGACGCCGCGGGTGCCGATGTAGTTCACGGTCATGCCGAGGTTCGTGCCCAACTGGCGCTCGATCGCGATGTCCCACTGCTGGGTGTACGGATTGCGGAAGTCGGGACCGGTGAAGTTCAGGCTGACGGCGCCGCCGGGCAATCCCGACGCATTGGACGGCAGGATATTCGAGAACTGGGGTCCGCGGGCATCGCCGTTCTGGAGCAGGACCGAAGGCTGGTAGCTGCCGTTGCCGAGGATCACGGTCTGCAGCAGGCCGCCCTGGAAGCGGGCGTAGAACACGCCGTAGCCGGCGCGAACCACGGTCTTTTCATTCATCGCGTAGGCGAGGCCGAAGCGCGGAGCGAAGTTCTTCTTGGGCGAACGGATGTAGCCGGTTTGCGGGTAGTTGGCGTTCGGATTCGAGGGTTGCGGCAACTGCGAGTAGTCGTAACGGACACCGTAGTTGAAGGTCAACTTCTGGGTGGCGCGCCACTGGTCCTGTACGAAGAACGCGTAATCCTTGGTGGTGAAGTCGATGATCGGGTTGCCGACGGTTTGCGTGAAGCTCTGCCAGTGGCGGAGGAATCGGCCGTCGCCGGAGTCGATCTTGTTGAAGTCCAGCACAAAGTCGGACCAGGTGCCGTAGCTATAGGTGCCGAACTGGTTGCGCAGGATGTTGAAGTAATCCTGGGTGCTGGCGATGTCGAAGCCGAACTTCATCGAATGCTTGCCGCGGGTCCAGCTAAAGGAATCGGCGATCGAGAAGCGCTGTTCGGAGGGGTTCAAGCGGGGGTAATCGACTGCAGTGCCGAGGTTCGACTGGCCCTGGATCGACAGACCCAGGCGGCCGGTGGCGGGCGACAGCAGATCGTTGTTGACGTCGTCGAACAGGCGGTCCTTGAACCAGCCGAAGCGAAGTTCGTTCACCGTCGTGTTGGTGGGAATCGCCGTCCACGAAGCCCGGCCGTAGCGTGTGCGAACGGTGGAATTGGCGTTGTTGCCGATGCCGTTGCCGTTGGTCAGAACCGCCTGGGTCTGAATGCCGTTGGGCGAAATCCAGCGAAGGTAGTTGCCGGAGAAGGCAAAGGAGTGGCGTTCGGACGGGCGCCAGTCGATCTTGGCGAAGCCGAGTTCCGAATCCGCGCTGCGGTCCAGGGTCTGGAACTGGCGGGGGAAGATCGCGCTGTAGGCGGCCTGGCAGGCGGCGGCGGGCGAAGAGCAGGCCGCGATGAAGTCGCCGTTGGCGTTAAACAGGTTGGGGTTGACGAGGCGGTTCACCAGCGGGAAGTTGCGGCGGGTGAGTTCGACGTTGCCGAAGTAAAACAGCTTGTCCTTGACGATGTGTCCGCCGAGCGAGCCGCCGAACTGGTCGCGGCGTTCCTGCGGGTTGGTGGCGGAGTAGCTGTCGCGGGCGTTGAAGTCCTGGTTGCGGAAGAACCAGTAGGCGGTGCCGTGGGTCTGGTTGCCGCCCGAGCGGGTCACGGTGTTGATGACGCCACCGGAGGCGCGGCCGAATTCAGCCGAGTAGCCGTTGGTCAGCACCTGGAATTCCTGCACGGCGTCCTGCGAAATCTGCGAGGAGATTCGCGTACGGCCGGCGTTTTCGTTGTAAAACTGGTTCGTCGTGTCGTTGCCGTCGGTGAGGAAGCTGTTGCCGCCGGCGATGCCGCGGAAGCTGACCAGGCCGAACGTGCCGTCCGGAACGACGGCGGGCGCGAGCAGCACAAACGAGTCTACGCGGCGGCCGTTGATCGGCAATTCGTCGATCTGCTTCTGGTTCACCGTCTGCGACATGCCGGTCTTGGTCGATTCCACAACCGGCGCGGCAGCGTTGACTTCGACCGACTGGGCCGCCGCTTGCACCTGCAGATTCACCGTGAGGCCGAGGTTCTGGCCGACCTGCAAGGTGATGTTCTTCACTTCGTAGGCGGTGAAGCCGGGGGATTCGACACGAACCGAATAGCCTTCGGCCGGGATCAACGACGGCACGTTGAAGATGCCGGCGTCGTTGGTGGTCAGCGTGCGTCGCACGCCCTTGGCGTCGTTTTCGACTGTTACGTTGGCCTTGGGTACAGCGGCGCCGCTGGCGTCGGTAACAACGCCGTTGATACCGCCTAAGCCCGCCGTGGATTGAGATAAGAGAAGGGTACTGCCTAGGATAAACAACGAGACTAGTTTGTACTGCATGGGATACGTCTATTTTAGCGCCGCAAATGTTAATAGGCCGTTAGATTCTCACAGAAATATTTGCACTTAACGTTCGGGTAACACGATGGCTTTGTGTGCGGTCTCAATCGCATATATGCTTTCTCGGCGTCTAACGAATTTCGGGCTGGTGTTGGTGGCCTGCGTTACGGACTTTGCCAACCGGGCACCGGCCCAGCAGGTTATCGTGGCGGGCGGGCTTGGCGATGCTCGTAACTTGAACGAAAGAAACAGTGATACACACACCGCATGGGTTCCGCCGCGGAACCTTGCCGCATGGAATCGGCGAAAAACGGAGCTTCGCGCGCAGATCCTGGCAGCCGCTGGACTGCTTCCCCTTCCTCCCCGTACGCCGCTCGCAATTCGGCGCCACGGAGCCCCGGTGGTACGCCAGAAATTCACTGTGGAAAAGATCAGTTTTGAGAGTTTGCCGGGGTTACGCGTAGCCGGAAATCTGTACCTGCCGGTGGGGGCAAGGCGCGTTCCCGCCGTCTTGGTGGCTCACGGACATTGGAAGCATGGGCGGGTGCATCACGAAGAGGACTACTCGGTACCGGCGTTATGCGTGGGCCTCGCGTCGCAGGGCATCGCGGCGTTTGCCTGGGACATGGTTGGTTACAACGATACGCGGCAGTTGCCGCATGAATTTGGTGACTCGACCGAAGAACTGGCCTGGTCCTTCCATCCGTTGGGCGTCCAGCTATGGAACACAATCCGGGCGATCGACCTTCTGCAAAGTCTGGACACCATCGACCCGAAGCGAATCGGCATAACGGGTGCTTCGGGCGGTGGTACGCAAACGTTTCTGGCATCGGCGGTCGACGAACGGATTGCCGCGGCGGCGCCGGTCAACATGGTGTCAGCGGGTTTTCAAGGAGACGATGCCTGCGAAATGGCTCCTTCCCTGCGCTTGGGGACGAACAACGTCGAAATCGCCGCGATGACCGCTCCTAGGCCGCTTTTGCTGATTTCCTCCACCAAGGACTGGACCAAGAATACGCCCCGTGAAGAGTATCCGCTGGTGCGTTCGGTATACGAATTGTTCGGTGCCGCGAACCGGTCCCAGCAGGCGCAGGTCGACGCCGGGCACAACTACAATTTGCGGAGCCGGCAGGCTGCGTACACCTTCTTTGCAAGAACGTTGAAGAACGCAGCCGCTGTCATCGAAGAACCGCCGATGGACCTGGACGCCGAGCATGATCTGCTGTTCGGCGGCGAGTTTCAAAAGGCCGAAAAAGACGCCAAGCGTCACGTCTTCGAAGTCTGGAAATCGCTGCATGCGCCGTCCAGCCTGACGATGTCCGACTGGCGTAACGCGTTTGAAATGGCGACGGGTGTTCGATGGCCGGCGCGCGTCCGGACCGCCGCCGCAGGTTCGGTTCTGGTGTTGTCCCGCTCCTGTTGTGGCGATCGTATCCCGGTGGAGATGTTGCCCGGCGCCTCCGCAAAGGCTGGAACTGTGGTGCAGATCCACGAGGACGGCATTCGGGAGGCGGCAAAGACCATGCCGGCGACTGGGTCAGCGCGTCTTCTGGTGG
>JAFDVT010000251.1 GCA_018268875.1 Acidobacteriota bacterium | reverse complement strand
TGTCGCCGATGGTCTGCGTCTTCTCGCTGAGCGCGATGACATTTTCCGCCACCGCCTCCGCCTGTTGACGGATGTTATCCATCGTGGACGTCGTGTTGCGAACCGATTGCAGGCCGGTGGCGCTGGCGGTGGATGTCGCTTCGGCCGCCGTTGCCACCTGCTTGGCGCGATCGGCAATCTGCGCGCCGGACTGCGCCAGTTGCGACATGGTGGCGTTTGCCTGCTGCACGGCCGCAGCCTGTTCCGACGTCGCGGCCGCCTGTTGTTGCGACGATGCGAAGATTTCGGCCGTCGCGGAATTCAGGCTCTCGCTCACGATCCCGATCTGGCTCGCTACCGCGCGCAGACCCTTCACCATCTTGTCGAGACTGCGCCCGAGGTCGCCAATCTCGTCCCGACGATCGGAAGGGATCGTCAACGTCAAATCGCCTTGCCCCACCTTTTCAACCAGCCGCGTGAACTCACTCAGCGGCAATGTGATCGACCGGTGGATCATCGTCGCCAGCACCACCGCTAACGTCACCGTCACCAGCAGCACGACAAACACCGACGTACGGGCTTCTTCGGTGATGGCGGTCACTTCGGTGCGTCCGATCGCAGCCTGCCTTTGCATTGCCTGGACCACCGCGGTCAGCTTGCCGCGGTAGGCGGTGACAGCCTTCGAGACGTCTTCCGAACGCGCCGAAGCCTCCGCCAGGTTGTTGGCCCGGATGGCTGCAAACTGGCCTTCCACCAAGGGTCCCGCAACGCGCAGCGCGTCTTCCGCCTCTTTCACCGTCTGCCGCAACTTGCGCCAGCCTTCCAGACGGGAAAGCGAAATGTAGTTGCTTTCGAGCGCCCCGATCATGGATTGCAGTTCATCGAGCTTGCGGAAGTTGGCTTCGCGGTACGTCGCCCAATCGCGCTGCGTGGTTTGCGGCGTATCGACGCCAATGCGATCGCGCCGCAGGAACACGGCGAGGATTGCCGATTCGCCCGCGCCGCGCATCTGCGCCTCGCTACTCATCAGATCCTGAATCCCTTGTTGTATGGCGCTGTCGCGATCGTCCACCTTCTGCGACAGCTCCTGCAGCCGGCGCTGCGTGTTCAAGGCGTAGATGCCGATCACCACAGCCAGACTCACGATGACGCCAAAACCGATCAGTAACCGGGTCCCGATCTTCAAATTCGACATTTGATCCCCATACTCACTTTCCGAAATTGCCGCCGCTCACCGCGCCGATCGATTCCACCTGCAACACCACCGTCAAATCCGGAAGGATGCCCAGAACATGATCCGACTGGCCGGGACGAAGGCTGGACCGCCGGACGACACGCGTCTCTTCCAATTCGCCGGCCAGAATTCCCACATGCCGGTTCCCCCTGGCACGCATGAGGATCGCGTTGTGGTTGGGCATCGGCGCCGACGCCCCCGCCCCGTCCTGCGTCCGCAGTTCCGGAATCGCGAACAAGGGCCAAACTTCGCCGCGAACCTGGATCACGCCGCGCACCGCCGGGGGAGCCCCAGGCACTGGCGAAACGCGGACGTCGCGCAGCACTTCCGCCACCACCGGCGCTGGAACCGCATATCGCACCGGGCTGCCCGCCTCCGGGCGAAATACCAGAACTTCCAAGCGGTCGGCGTCAATCGTGACAGGCGCGTGAGGATCGATTCCCGGGCGTTCGGGGAGTTCCGCCAGACGCCGCGCGCGACGCTGGTAGATCTCGTCCAGCCCGGACATGTTTCCGGTGCTCTCTTCCGCGGCGCGAACCCTTTCGAGCGCCTTTGCCCAATCGATCGAACTCATAGTGCCTTGCCGCCTCTACGCCAACGCCGCCTGATGCATCCGCGCCAGTTCCAGGAGTTCATGTGTCTGAATGCCATCGCCGTGTTCGACCACTTCGGACGGCTCTTTCCGGGACAGAATCCGCTCCAGGTTGCGAAACGCCTTGCGGGACCCGGAAGCGTCACCGGCACGGCGCAACAGCATGCCCAGGTGGTAGTAGCCGAGCGCAAAGCCGCGGTCCAAATAAATGGTACTTCGCATTTCCTTGATCGCCTCGTCGTCCGCGCCCCGATGTTCCAGGATCAAGCCCAGGGTGAAGTGCGCCTCGCAATCCAGGGGATCCGATTGCAGCCTCTGCCGGCAAACCTGTTCCGCGGCGTCCCATTCGCCCCGGTCGGCAAGAGCCCTCGCCGTTGGCACTTGGGCCGCAGGCGGAGGAGGAGGCGAAGACTCCGGCGGCGGAACGGGCGCGAGATCCAGCGGGACCGGCGGATGGAACATCATCGCGGCGGAATCGTGAAGCGGTTTGCGAAACACAACCGCTGCGTCCGTGTGAACCGTCTCGTAATCGGGGAACATCGACCCGCCGTACTCGGCATGCCCCACGATCAGCCAGCCGCCAGGCTGCAACAGTCCATGAAAATTCCGCACCAGCCGGTGATTCTGTTCCGGCGAAAAGTAGATCATCACATTGCGGCACACGATGAGATCGAACGGCGCGCGTGGCACGCGGTCGAACGTTTCTTCGTCGGCGAGGTTGTGATAGGAAAAATAGACGTCCTGTTTGTATTGCGGGCGAATTTGGAACTGTGCGCCGTCCTGATCGAAGCAGCAGAGCATCAGGTGAGGCGGCAAACTGCGCAAAGCCCATTTGGTGTAGACGCCTTCGCGAGCAGCGGCCAGAAAGTCGACGTTCAGGTCGGTCGCGGTAATCGACACGCTCCAATCTTCGAGCCGCCCGGCGAATTCCGTTTTCAAAAGCATCGAAAGCGAGTACGCCTCGGCGCCGGTGGCGGAGCCCGCGCTCCAGATGCTGAGCGTTCGGCTGGCGGCTTTGCGATCGAGAATTTCCGGAAGGATCCGCGTGCGCAAAAGGTCGAAGTGTTCGACCTGCCGGAAGAAGTACGTTTCGCCGATCGTGAGTTCGCCGATCAGGCGTTCCATCTCTTCGGGGCCTTCGAGGGGATGCCGCAGTCTCGCGAAATAGCTGCCGCAGGAAGCCACGTCCAGAGCCTTCATCCGGCGCGCGAGCCGGGCGGCAAAATCCGTGTCTTTGTCGGCGAAGTAGGCAAGACCGGTCTGCCGCAGAACAAACGTCTTGAGTTGGAGGAACGACGCGTCCGCGAGAATCCCAGGTACAGTGTGCGTCATTCGGCCGCCGGACGCGACAAGCCTTCCATCCGGCGTTGCGCATCGCGGCGCAAATCGGCCAGACAAGCCCGTTCCTTGGCCTCGAAAAGGAGGTCCGGGGCCAGCAGCACGACGTCGCGATCCCCTTGCGTGAAGGCGTACCGCGCGCAGGCGTTGTAGGAGTCGGCCGGACCGAGGGGTCGCATCTGCTGCGGCGTTTCCGGCAGCACTACGACCTCATCTACGGAATCGACGCGAAGCGCCACGGGACCTTCGCCCGACGGGCGCAGCACAATGAGCGGCGAATACAGTTCGGGGGAACGGTCGCCTAGACTGAACAGACGGCGAAGGGAGACGACAGGAGCGAGAGAACCGCGGAGGTTCAGGAAGCCCTCCACCAGGGGTGGACAACCGGCGGTGGTAGACAAGGCGGGCATATGAACAACCTCGGCAATGGATTCGGCTGGCAGCGCATACCATTGACCGTCAACGCTTGCGATGAGGGCGTGTGACCGGACAATGCTCCACGGCAAGATGTTCGAAGTGCTCCCAGGACCAAAATAGCAAAAGAGCTCCCGCGCGGCATGCCGCATGGGAGCTCTTTCGGTTGAACAGAGAGATTCGCTTAGAAGCTGTATTGCAAACCAAGCTGCAGGACACGAGGATTGTTCTGAGTGGCGCCCAGACGTCCGAATGTCGTGCTGTTGATCAACTGATCGCCAGAGTAGAAGAACGCGTTGTTGAACGCGTTAATCGCGTCCATGCGCATCTGAAAGCGCTGGCGTTCCGAAATCGGGAAGGCCTTCGCGACGCTGAAATCGCCGTTGAACCAGGAAGGTCCATTGAACGACCGGCGGGCGAGCGTACCGAGAGTTCCGGCGGACGGGTTGAAGAACGCCTGGCCACTGAAGGCCCCGGAGCCGTCCGCTGCTACGCCGCGCCCATCGCCACCGATCGCGCCGGCCGAGATGATGTAGGGTCCCGCTCCGGTCATGCGCAGGTTGACGATGCTGCTCAACTGATCCATCGTCAGAGACGTGGATGCGGTGTTGGCAACGGCCGTATTGGCGGAAGCGGAGCGAACGCCGCGATTGAGCGTACCGCGATCGGAGAAGATCGAGAACGGATTGCCCGACTGCCACTGCAGCACGCCAGCGATCGACCATCCGCCAACCACCCAATTCGAGATTCCGCCGCCGCTCAGGAACTTGCGTCCCTTCCCGAATGGCAGATCGACGACAAAGTTGGTTTTTACAGCGTGCGGAACGTTGAACGAAGTGATGGTCTTTTCAAGCCGTGGATTGTTCGAATCGAGGAACGCTTCGAAGCTCGTCTGGCCCGTACCGTCGGCGTCGCTGAGGCTCTTTGAGAAGGTATAGTTCGCCTGGAACTGGAACCCTGCCGCGAAACGCTTCGAATAGTCGATCTGGAACGCATTGTAGGTCGAATTCGAATAGTTGTTCAGCATATTGGTGGCGATCGCGTACGGCTGACGGTAGAAGTTCACCGCCGAACCCGATCCCGGACCGGCGTAGCCGTTGGTCTGGTAGATATTGGCGAGTTCGCCCACCTGCTGCGTCAGGATGTTGTTGATCACCGTGGCATTCGTCAACAACCCGCCATTGCCGATCAGCGGGAACACGGTCAGAGGCTGCGAACCCGCGCCGGTAAAGGACGGATTGAACGCTTGTCCCGCGGCAACCGCCGCCAGACCGTTGTTATAGGCGCGGCGGAAGTCTTCGAGGAAACCGCGTTCGTTGATGTTGATCTGGTTATAGTCGAACGAACGGAACAGTTGCGTACCTTTGTTTCCGACATAACGAGCTTCCAGAACACCGCCCATAACCTGCTGCTGAATGCCGACGTTCCACTGCTGGACGTAGGGCGTCGCGAGACCGGGGTTCACCCCGCCGAAAGCTCCCGCGCGATTCAGCGCGAAGTTCTGCAGGAACGTGCGTGGCACTTGGAAGGCGGGCTGTGCGATCGTAGGCGGCGCGGCCACGCGGGCGTTGACCGCAGTAGCCGTCACTGCCTGAGACAGACCGGCATTGGTATCGAGCGCATTCTGTACGCTACGAACGTGGCTGTCGTTTACGTAGTTCAAGCTGTAACCGAGGCGGACCGACGTTTTGCCGTTCCCACGAACATCCCAAGCTAGCCCAACGTTGGGCGCGAAGTTATTGGCATCGCGGCCGTAGTTGCTCCGGCTGGTGCCCGTGCCCGTAAAGTCCAGCGTGGAATTGGGGTTCAGCAAAGCGGACAACACGTTGCCGTCC
>JAFDVT010000250.1 GCA_018268875.1 Acidobacteriota bacterium | reverse complement strand
GAGTTGCGACGATACGGTGGCGAGGAAGGTCAGGACATCATCGAGAGAGTCGCCGTACTTGCGCTTGAGCTTTTCAATGCTGGCGAGGCGCGATTCGACGGTATCGAGGCGGCCAGGATCGGCTTCGAGCTTGCCGAGGTAGTCGGCGAGGGATTGCGAGGCCTCGTCGATCGAGAAGATGCCGGGGCGCAGAACGTCGGCGACCGCCTGTAGCGATTCGTCGATACGGGCAAGGTCTTCGAGCTTTTTCAAGGCCTGCTTGGCCTGCGTAAGGGCGCTTTCGGGTGCGTCGTACAACAGCGCGAAGGCGGCTTGCGCGCTTTCTTCGACACGCGTGACATTGCGCAGAATCTTGCGTTCCGCTTCGAGGCGCGTGTCCTCGCCGGCGGAGAGTTCGGCAGCCTCGATTTCCTTCTTCTGGAAAGACCAGAGGTCGGCCATGCGAAGTTTTTCCTGCTCGTTGCGGTCGAGGTCGTCGAGTTCGCGGGCGATGGCGCGGTAGGCGGCGTGTAGCTTTGCGACTTCGGGCAGCAGCTTTTGCGTGCCGGTCGATACCGCGTCGAGGAGTTCGCGCTGAGCTTCGGGCGAGGAGAGGCCCTGCTGGTCGTGCTGGCCGTGGATGCTGCCGAGGTACTGCGACAGGTCGCGCAGGAAGGACGCGGTGACGGGCTTGCCTCCGGCGTAGGCGCGGGATTTGCCGGTATTGGCGGCGATTTCGCGTTCGAGGATGAGTTCGCGGTCCTCGGTTTCGACACCGGCCTCGTCGAGGAAAGCGCGGAGAGCGGCGCTCGAATCGCCAAGGTCGAAGATGCCGGATACGCGCATGCGATCGGCGCCGGAGCGCACCATGTCGCCGGATGCGCGGCCCCCGAAGAGGAGGTTGAGGGCATCGACCACGATGGATTTGCCGCTACCTGTTTCGCCGCTGAGTACGTTGAATCCGCCGTGAAAGCGGACGCGAACCTTTTCCACTACCGCCAGGTTCTCTACCGAGAGTTCGACCAACATGGAATGTGAGTTTCAGCTTCATTGTCGCGCAGAAACGGCGATGCCGCCTTTCCGGTTCCGGAGGGCGGCATCTTTGTGTTGCTGCGGGTGTGAAATGCGAAATTTTTGAGGGTGCGCGCTAGCCGTGGACATGACTGGCAACATGACGCAGGGCGCGCGCACCGGGCTTGTCACTGACCAAATGCCAAACCCATATTGGTTGAGATCATATCAGCGTTCAGAGGAGAACGCAAACGAGCTTTTATTCCGCGGCGGAAGCGGCCTTGTTGGGCTGCCACAACAGTTCCGGAATACCCGAGGCGTGATTGGCCCAGCGGCTGAAGACGAAGAAGGCGTCGCTGAGGCGGTTGAGGTAGCGAATGGCGTCCGCGGGGACCTCTTCGTGCCTCGCCAGGGCAACCAGGATTCGCTCGGCGCGGCGGGCTACGGTGCGGCAGACGTGGAGTTCCGCGCAGAGGCGCGTACCGCCGGGGAGGACGAAGGAACGGAGGGGTTCCAGGACCTCATTCATGGCGTCCATCTCCGTTTCCAGTTGCAGGGATTCGACGGGCGTGATGCGAGGCTGCGCGGGGTGGACGTCCTCGGGTAGCGTGGCGAGGATCGAGCCGAGGTTGAAGAGTTCGTGCTGGATGCGGAGGAGGATCGCGGCGAGGTCGTGGAGGCCGGCATCGGTGGCGGTGAGGCGGGCGAGGCCGGTGACGCTGTTGAGTTCGTCGACCGTGCCGTAGGCTTCGATGCGGAGGTTGTCCTTGGCGACGCGCTGTCCACCGGCGAGGCTGGTTTCGCCGGTGTCGCCGCGCTTGGTGTAAATCCGGTTGAGGGCCAGGCGCGGCTCGTTGAACGTTTCACTCATTCGACTACTAGTGTGTCAGGAGTTGGCCGAGGCGTTTGCGGCGTTCGATCCATTCTTCGCTAGTGAAGATGCGGGGTCCGGCTTCGATGAGGCGCGGGAGGAGTTCGAAGACGGAGGCCGGGTTCCAGAGGAAGCCGCTGCGCGTGCGGAAGCCTTTTTCATTGAGCTTGGCGGCGATTTGGGAGAGGCGCTGGTCCTGGACGATGAGTTCCATGGTGAGCATCAGGACATCGTTTTCCGGGTTGTTGACCTCGAGGTGGATGGCGTCGGCGGCGACTTTGTAGCCGTATGGCACGTCGACTTCGCGCGAGAACACGGGGGCGCCGGTATCCACGGCGCGTTCCCACACGACGGCAACGGGCTTCCATCCGGCCTGCGCCTTGCGGCGAATTTCCTCGTCGGTGAGCGGACCTTGCAGCTCTTCGCGAACGCGTTCAATTTGACCCATAGTTGCCTCAGGATGCATGAGTGCCGGCCGGTTTTCAAGAGCGTTTGCAAAGATTCCCGCGTTCGGACGTAACAGAAGCGCGATTTCCCGGATCTGCGACAATAGAACTTGCCTACCCAAAATCGTCTCGCAAACGAGAAAAGTCCGTATCTGTTGCAGCACGCGCATAACCCCGTGGATTGGTATCCGTGGGGCGAGGAGGCGTTTGCCAAGGCGCGCGCCGAAGACAAACCGATCTTTCTTTCGGTCGGGTATTCGACCTGCCATTGGTGCCATGTGATGGAGCGCGAGTCCTTTGAGAATGAGGACACGGCGCAGGTCATGAACCGGTTGTTTGTGCCGGTGAAGGTGGATCGCGAAGAGCGTCCGGATGTGGACCGGATCTACATGGCGTTTGTGCAGGCGACGTCGCAACGCGGCGGTTGGCCGATGTCGGTGTTCCTGACGCCGGATTTGAAGCCGTTTTACGGCGGCACCTACTTTCCGCCGGAGTCGCGGTACGGGATGCCGGGGTTCAAGGCGCTGCTGGAGTTTTTGGGCGCGAAGTGGAAAGACGAACGGCAGAAGATTGAAGGCGTCAGCATCGAGACGATCAATCAACTGGAGAGCATGCTGTCGCCCGGCGGCACCGGCAGTGAGGAAGTGACCCGAGGCTCGTTCGATAAGCTCTACAACTACCTGCGGCGGAGTTTTGACGGCAAGTACGGCGGGTTCGGAAACCGGCCGAAGTTTCCGCGTCCGGTGGTGTTCGACTTTCTGTTCCGGTACCACGTGTTGTCGGGCGCGGAAGATGCGCTGGACATGGCCACCGAGACTTTGAAGGAGATGGCCAAGGGCGGGATGAACGACCAGTTGGGCGGCGGGTTCCACCGCTATTCGGTGGACGAACGCTGGTTTGTGCCGCATTTCGAAAAGATGCTGTACGACCAGGGGCAACTGGCCGTATCGCTGATTGAGGCGTATCAGATTACCGGCGAGGAACTGTATGCCGGGTTGGCGCGCGACATTTTCGATTATGTTCGCCGCGACATGACGCATCCCGAAGGCGGTTTTTATTCGGCGGAGGATGCGGATTCGGTGATCGATCCGGCGAATCCGAAGGTGAAGGGCGAAGGCGCCTTCTATGTTTGGAAGGCCAGCGAACTGGCCGAATTGCTCACGCCTGCCGAGTTGGCCGAAGTCCGCGCGGTGTACGGCGTGAAGGACGGCGGCAACGTCGATGAAGACCCGCATCATGAGTTCACGGGGACGAATATTCTGTACGTCGCCGATGGCGGGATGAATCCTGTCGAGTTGGAATCCGCGCAGCAGAAGATGCTGGAGGCGCGGTCCAAACGCGTGCGTCCGCATCTTGACGATAAGGTTCTGACGGCGTGGAACGGGCTGATGATTTCCGCGTTCGCCAAGGGCGCGGCGGCGCTCGACGACCAGCAGTTGCTGGATGCGGCCAAGGGTGCGGCGCGCTTCGTGTTGAAGCATCTGTACCAGCCGGAAGGTCCGAAGTTGCTGCGGCGGTACCGCGATGGCGAGGCCGCGATTGACGGGTTCCTGGATGATTACGCGGGGTTCGCGACGGCGCTGCTCGATCTGTATGAAGCGTCGTTCGAGCCGTTCTATTTCGAAGCCGCCGTGCATCTGGCGGGCGAGATGATCCGGCTGTTCGAGGATACGGAGCAAGGCGGATTTTATTCGACGCGCGAGGGCGACAAGTCGCTGGTGCTGCGTTTGAAGGAAGATTACGACGGGGCGGAACCATCGGGGAATTCGATGGCGATCGCGCTGCTGGTCCGGCTGGCGGCGATGACGGGGCGCGAGGATTTCCAGGGCGCGGCCGAGCGGGGCCTGCGGTACTTTGCGGGCAAGATCGCATCGCAAGGGATCACGCTGCCGCGCATGGTGACGGCGCAGATGGCGGCGATGGCGGCGCCACGGCAGATTGTATTGACCGGTTCGCGGACGCATCCGGAAATGCTGGCGATGTTGCGCGTCGTGCGGACGAAGTTCCTGCCCGATACGGCGGTGTTCGTGCTGCCGGATGCGGCGTCCAAAGAGGCACTGGCGGCGCATGTGCCGGGGCTTGCGGCGATGGAGATTGGCGAGGTTCCGGCGGCGTATGTCTGCGAGCATTTCGCGTGCCGGCTTCCGGTGCACACGGGGGAGGAATTGAAGGCGCTGCTTAGCGCACAATAGAAGCTATATGGAACGAGTAGCAGCCATTACCCTGATGGGAAATCCCCAGACGCTGGTGGGGCCGGAAATCAAAGTGGGCGACACGGCGCCGGACTTTAAGATGGTGGACAACACGCTGAAGCCGGTGACGCTGGCGGACACGAAAGGCGTTCGTATTTTTAGCGTCGTGCCGTCGCTCGACACGCCGGTTTGCGATGCGCAGACGCGGCGGTTCAACGAAGAAGCCTGCAAGCTGCCGAACGTGGAAATTTACACGATTTCGATGGATCTTCCGTTTGCGCAGAAGCGCTGGTGCGGGGCGTACGGCATCGACAAGATCAAGATGCTGTCGGATCATCGCGACGCGTCGTTCGGCGAGCATTACGGCACGCTGATCAAGGACGCGCGGTTGGAATGCCGGGCGATCTTTGTGGTCGATCAGGACGGCAAGGTGCAGCATGCCGAGTACGTCAACGAAGTGGCGAGCCATCCGAATTACGACGGGGCGCTCGAGACCGCTCGCAAGCTGTCGGCCTAGTAAAATCAAAGAATGGGTTTTCAATGGATGGCGCCGTCTCCCGAACAAAGGAGACGGCGTCTTCATTTAGCGCCGAGCCAGCAGTTGAAGGAGCTACGTCCGGTTCTGGACCAGGCGATTGCGACTTCGGCGCAGGCATTGACGTCGCTGCAGACGGACGCGGGGTACTGGTGCGCGGAGTTGACGGCCGATTCGACGCTGGAATCGGATTACGTACTGCTGCAATTGTGGCTGTATCCGCCGGAAAACGGCGTTTGGAATCCTCCGACGAAGCGGCGGATCGAGAAGGCCTGCAAGTCGATCCTGGAACGTCAACTGCCGGACGGCGGCTGGTGGATTTACCCGCAAGGTCCGTCGGAAGTGAATGCGACGGTTCGCGCGTACACGGCGTTGAAGCTGGGCGGGCACGATCCGGATTCGATCCCGATGCGCAAGGCGCTCGAACGCGCGCTGGCGCTGGGCGGATTGCAGGCGTGCAATAGCTATACCAAGATCAACCTGAGTTTGTTCGACCTGTTTCCGCGGAAGTTCGCCCCGAGCGTGCCGCCGGAAATCGTCCTGCTGCCGGGCGACATTCTGTACGAGATGTCGTCGTGGACGCGGGCGATCGTGGTGCCGCTGTCGATCGTGCAGGCGATCGGGCTGAACCGTCCGGTACCGGCGGGGATGACGGTCGAGGAACTGTACAAAGCGGGCAAGAAGCTGACGCTGCCGACGCGAGGCCGCACGGGCATTGTGTTTTCGCATCTCGACCGCGCGTTGAAGCTGTGGGACCGTCGCGGGTTGAAGAACGTTCGCATGGCGGCGATTCGCGAGGCCGAGCATTGGATGCTGGACCGTACGCGGTATTCGGACGGCCTGGGCGCGATCTATCCGTCGATGATGTACCTCATCATGGCGCTCGATTCGCTGAATTATCCGGACGATCATCCGGATCGGATTGAAGCGGTGCGGCACTTTGAAGACCTGCTGATCGAGACCGAGGACCGGTTCCAGTTTCAGCCTTGCAAGAGCCCGATTTGGGATACGTCGTACGCGGCGTTTGCGCTGGGCGAGACGGGCGGCGCGGATGAAGAGGCGCTGCGGAAATCGGCGGACTGGATGCTAGATCGCGAGGTTCGGCGCAAGGGCGATTGGACGGTGAAGCGTCCCGGCCTGGAGCCCAGCGGATGGGCGTTCGAGTTCGCAAACGAGCATTACCCAGATATCGACGATACGGCGCAGGTACTGTTAGCACTGCAGCATGCCAAGGCTTCAGACCCTGTGCGCCAGGCGCGCGCCGAGAAGCGCGCGGTGAACTGGTTGCTGGGCATGCAGTCGAGCGACGGCGGTTGGGCGGCGTTCGATGTGGACTGCAACTGGAGCCTGCTGAACAAGGTTCCGTTTGCGGATCATAACGCGATGCTCGATCCAACTTGTCCCGACATCACGGGTCGCGTGATGGAGGCGTTG
>JAFDVT010000024.1 GCA_018268875.1 Acidobacteriota bacterium | reverse complement strand
TTGCCTACTTCACGCAGGCCGAAGCCCTTGGCATAGACGACCTGATCATTGTAAGTCACCGCAATGGCCAAGCCCGGTACGCCCGTCTTCTTGAGGAGATCTGCGGTCAACTTCTCCAGTTCCGGGAGGGCCGTTTTGACTTTGTCCGGCGTGACTCCGGGTACGACTGGCGCGCTGATCGGCTGAGCGGCGGATCCGACTTGTTTGTGGACCGGAGGAGCAACCTCCCGGTCTGATGCGCAGCCGCCAACGGACAGTCCGCCGATAACAATCGTAAGGACGCCGACGGCAATACGGGTCAAGCGGGTCGTCGCGGCCTGTGCTCGACCGGCGATGAAGCCGCCTGTCGTGGTACTGAGTGCGAATCCATCTCCGCAGATGATACGCCAATGTTGCATAAGGCCTCCTTTCTTTAGGACTCTCATAATTGTGAGGAGCCGCTGACGTCTATGGATAAACGAGAGTCGGATTGCCAAACATGCGCAGCGCCTTGACCTTGCCGTTACGGTCACGCGTGCATTCCCAATCCGCGACTTGCGACAAGGTGAGCGGCGCGGGCAACCCGCCGCCTTCGATGTTGAGCGTGACATGCAGCTTCGTTGTGGGTGGCGTGCCGCGACAGCGCAACGGAGGCATGATGAGCCCGTCGTCGACGTCAATGTCGAACGCGAGCTCCTTCTTGCCGGATCGCAGGCGCACGTCGACGCTCGTGCGCGGCGAGTATCCCCTCGGTGTGCTGAAGGTGGCGGTGTGTCGCGCCGAACTTCGATCCGCAAGGAGGGCAATGGGCACGAACTCGTTGTCAAGGCTGTCGCCAACCAGTTCGCCACCGGCATAAGGCTCGTCGAGGAGGCGCCGCAGCGTCAGACGTGCGGTGCGCAGGTCGAGATCGTCAGTGACCAGGGATGTGACGCCGCGAAGACGTAGTCTCGAACGGCTGGTGCCGATGCCGCTCGCGCGGCTGCTTTGGTCGATCGCAAGGGGTGCGTCAGCCACGTTGATCTGGATGACATCGAAGTTCCATCCGTCTCGATTGCCGAAGACTGCAGGCGCCGCACCCAGTGTGCAGCTCGAGACCGGAGCGTTCGGCGTGTTCGCATAGACCCACGAGGTGCCGGCAAGCGAATCGAATGTACATTCCGCTGACGGTGGCGTGACGATGAAGCTTGCCGTCGCCGGATCGGGCGTCTGAAAGGTGCAACTGGTAAAGTCGCAACTTCCTCCGGGCAGCAGCAGGCCGGTGAAGTCTACTCCATTCGGTGAGTACGATCCCATGTAGGGTCCGTTCGGTGGCGCATTGCACTTTACCGGCGGTCCCTGCTCTCGACAGTTCGTGACCTCGTAGAGATCCCAGAAGATCGGAATGAACGCCTGATAAACCCAAATCGTAAACGCTTGGCGGTTGTAGCTCAGGTACCCACCTGGGCTGAAGGTCCAGACCTGCGACGCGGTGAGCGCTCCTACGGTCGACAGCGTCGCGTAGTCGGACAGCACGTTGTGCATCTGCGACAGGGGCAGGTTTTGCTGAACTTGCTGAAAGCTCTGGATCTGCGACTTCATCTGGTCGTACGTATGCTGGAACGACGTCTTCTGCGGATTCTGGAAGAACGGCAGCGCGCTGTTGAACAGGCCAATCGCATCTGCTGCGACGCCGATTTCGGGTTGACCGGTAATGTCGCCGATCAGCGAGGCGATCCCGGCAAACAGGCCAAGGTAGTCGGCCGCGCCGGCAGTTCCGCTCCCGACAGAAAGCTGCAGGTTGGAGGCGATATCCGGAAACACGTTGTCTTCGACCTGGAAGAGCGCGTTCTGCATGATTCCGATCTGGTCGAAGTAGCCGACGACGAAGGACGCCCACCACAGCTCCTGGATCAACTGATTGACCACTTGCGTGTACTCGGGGTTTTGGGTGCCTGGCAACGGCGGGCAGCTTGTGTATCGCGGTGGATTGTCCGACACCTTGCCCGTGCACCCGCTGCCCGTGGACACGATGCTCGAGAGGTACTGAGCCAGCGAACTCTGGGTGTTGGTGACGTTGGGATTGGCGTAGAGGTCGCGGATCGTGCCTTGTCCCACGACAAGGGAGTTGAGTGCGGAGTACGCCGTGGCTTGATTGCCCGTGAAGGCAGGGAAGTTTCCGAACGCCAGTGGACGTGCGAGCGCGCCGTTCTGCCACAGCCACGTGCGCACGCCGGCCTGCCCGCGCGCGATGAAGGCAGCGCGACCACTGCCGTCGATCGTGGCCGTCCTGAACGATTGGTAGTACGACGGATCGGAGTCCCATACGCCATTGGCAAGGGCCGGCACATTCGCACCCGGCGTCGTTGGAGACACCATCGACCAGCCGCTTCCATTCCACTGGTAGACGATCACGCCGCCGGAGTCGCGTGCAAGGAGTTCGGGCAGCGTATTGCCTGTGATCTGGGCGAAACGAATCGTTTCGTAGTACTGCACGCCCGTGAACCCCGAACAATCGTCCAACGGACCGCCGGACGTCAGCGTCGACCATTGCTTCGTCGTGGGGTTGAAGCGTACACCCAGCATGCCGCCACCGCCGGCGCTGCATCCGGACATCCGGATGAAGACTGCGTCCGTGCCGGAACCGAACGGAACCGCCGTGAGTGTCGAGTAGCACGACGGGTCGAGATCGCACTCCAGGTTGTCGATCACCACGGTCGGAAGCGCGGTCCATGCGCCGCCGCTCGCGCTCGATGTGTACTGGTACGAGGCGATGCCGCCGGACGTTCCAACGGTCCACATCAGCAATTCCTTCCCGGCGGTGCCGTCGAGGTTGCCGGCGCGCAGCGAGGACGGGTGGGCCGGAAATGATGCGGCATCGCCTGCCTGCGGGATGCCGGCAAGCGCCGTCCAGCCGGAGCCGGTCCACTTGGCCACCGCGATGCCGTCGCCGCCCCAGGCGATCGCTTCATCACCCGATTCGCCGTCGACGTCGGCAAACATGAGCGTGCTCGCGTAGCGCGGGTCGCTCCAGCAGCGGCCGTTGGCGAAGCACCCACTGTCGGCGAACGCCCCACCAAACGCGATCTGGCTCCATGTGCCCGCCGGTAACGGGCTGACCGTAGACGTTGCCGGGTTCACCTGCCAGGCGTTCAACCCGTTTCCGGCTCGCGCGACCAGGACCTTCTTTCCAGGCACACCGACGAGCGTCGCAAGGCGGATTGTGCTGTAGTACTGAGGCAAGTCCCAACTGGCAGCATCGCTTAGCGGGAGAATCATCGGACCCGAGCCGTCACTGGCGATCCACGGCTGCCATACCCCCAGCGACACGTTGAAAGACCAGACCTGCACCCCGCGTGCATCGCGTCCGATCAACTCATCGCGTCCGTCGCCGTCGAGATCGCCGGTCCGAATGGTCTGGTAGTACTTGGGCTGCGACCACGGCACGTTGCCCCAGCCGGGCATTGCATAGGGTGGGCCGACGGGGCAGTTGTAATTGGTATCAGGATTGTCGGCGGGGCATTGCACCTGTCCCCACGCGGGGACCGCCGCAGCGAGCAGCAGACAGGCGAAGATACGATGCCTATGGGCTGTGATTGCGGCCACAAGCCGATGCAACAGAAGCGCCACGATGGAAAGACGCATGCGCGTGGACATGTTCGTCATGATCGTGTCCTCCAGTGAATCGAGTCCAATGGCCTTGCAGGCCCTACCAGATCACGTCTTGCTACTCAAACATCTCCCGGAACAGTTGCGCATTGGCGGGGAACCCGCCGATGGACCGGTCGTTGATCACGTTCCAGCAGGAGAGGTGTGCGAGTAAATTGACTTGACGCGGTTCCAGGTGCAGTTGGAGGAACGTGTCATAGTTGGGAAACGAACCATAGAGGAGCGGCTCGAATTCCATCCCGAGCCGCACCGTGCGGCTCAATTGGTTGGTCCAGGTTGTTACGGGATTCGTATAGACCCACAAGACATCCACCGGTCCGGCGCTTTGAATGCCGAAGTGGGCATTATCGTGCACGGTGAGCCTGGTTTGCTTGCAGATAGCTGAACCGTCCGCTTGGTGTGCCTGCCAGAGTTGATCGATCAAACTATAGAAAGCCTGCTGATCAAACACCTGATTGTACCGATAGGGTCGGGCGGACGGCGACACCGGCGTCGGTGGAGCCGGATAGGGCTGATAGGGTTGCCCCGCCACCTTGGGCTGTAAGCCGAAGAGCGGCGGCAGTTGGCTGTCTACGACGACCTGTTTGGCGACCGGGTCCCAGGACAAGGGCGTCGGCGCATGGACGAAGGCGATGATCCGCGTCATCTTGCGGCGCAGCAACCCCGTGATGCCGGTATTTTCCAGATTCCCCCGTCGCCGATGAAATACTGTTGCGCGGGAGTTTGATCGGCCGGCATCACAGGCCAGTACGAATAGACCGGGTCGATGTCCTCCAGCCAGGGATAGTGGGCGTAGAAGTACTGGATCAACGGGCCGACGAAGGCCGAGCTGCTGGTTCCGGCGATGTCCGACAAAGAAAATCGTTGTGGCGGTGTCGGAACCTGCACGCGACTCTGAACAGGCGGGGCTGCCGGCGCTTGTCCGCCGAATGCGAATGGATCAACGGATTCTCCGCCGAGACCTCCCTGCAAGGGAAAGGGAACGCCTGCTCCCGTGACGGACGCCTCGAACGGGTACGGCTCAAGCGGCGGGCTTCCCGGCGCCGGCCGCCGAAGATGCACGCCAGGCGGCGAGAAGATGGTGGAGTTCGTGATGAGATGCGGCCTTCCCGATTTTTGGACCAGATGAAAGTCCGAGGCGCTCAACGTGGGATTGCGTCCATTACCCAGGATCGTGCTGTCCAGCCATTGCTGGGTCGAGCTGTAATAGGTCGCCGGAGAACCCTGTCGCGTGATATCGCCGAGCCCGAAGGGCTCAAGAATCAGCGCCCCCACCGCTCGGCACCAGAGCACATGCGGGGAGTCTCGATACTTCGCGCAGAGGACCGCAACCTCGGCGAGGAATTCGACCAAGCCGATACGCGTGCAGAGGCTGTCGAGCGCATGATCCGATAAGGTGTCCAATGCCTGAGCTGGGTTTTCTCCCGAATGATGTTCCCACGTCAGGTCGCCGGCATTCGGAACCACGCCGCCCAGAAATTCGTCATCCGAAATGTCCGACGGCAGATAGGTGAATGTCACGCCCGCCCAGGAGCCCCCCGAGACGGTCGAGAGCGCTGAGACACGATCGAGGAGGCCGAGCGAGCGAAGGCCGCGTAGCTCGCCCATCGAAGCGGACGCCGCGCGTGAGCCGCCTCCTGACAGGCAGACGCCGACGCCGGATGTGATCGGCGCTGGCGGAAACGGATAGAGCTGTACGTTCAACGATGCAGGCGGAGCCGGCGCGACCGCGGTGTTTCGAATCTGCTCGATGTGTTCCTGGGTCGCGGTTCGCCAACGCTGTTGAAGCGCATCGTATCGCACCAGCAGCGTCTCGAGGGCGCGGGCATCGCCTCGCTTCAGCGCGTCCTCTACGTTCTCTTTCGCGCGTTGCAGATCGCTAAAGAGGTCGTTGTCAGTCTTGCCCGGCGCATTTCCCATCGATGCCTCCCTGTGATGGCTTCACGGGGACTGACACCCTTCCCCGCGTCTGCGCGTGGTGTCTGTCCCCGTCCGAACCAGGACAGGCACCGTCGCGGACAACGGAGCCTGTCGCTGAAGCAGCTCAGCATGTCTGTCCCACATCACACGGCGTCCACAGGCTGACCGAAGGCTCGGTAAGGCCGGCGGCGGCGCCGCCCGGTAACTGCAGCACCTCGTAATTGAGCGTGTACACATTGCGCCAGAAGTCGACCGTCAACCGTGCCGCATTGATATTTTGCGTTGTTGAGATCGGGTTGGTGTCAGTCTGCTGGGGATGGTAGAGATCCAGCCGGTAGACGAATGTAGTCTGATTGTAAGACAGCACGTACAGGTAGCCGGTGTATTCCACCGCCAGGTCGAGATACTGCCAGCCCTGGGCAGGATCGGTCGCGCTGAGCGTAAGGCTGTACGGCGACGATTGCTTGGTGAAGTGGCGCACCGGGTTGGCGCCAAGATCGAAGGCCTGAATGCGGTTGTTGCCGGCCTCCAGTATCAGGATGACGCCATCCGGCGAAATGGCGGACGCGACCGGTGAGTCGATCAACCCAGGACGCGAGCCCTTGCCGGATTTGACCTGCGCGATCAGTCGGGCTTTCGCGTCGGAATCCTTCATGGCTCCGCCGGGAATCCGGTGCGTCTCGATCTTGTGGTTGACGTTGTTGATGCTCACCAGATATCCCGCCGGATGCAGCAGCAGGGAATCCGACGGGAAATTGAGCGCGCCCCACGCCTGACCGGACAAGGGGCTTGCGAACGCCGGCTGGGGCTCCAGTGTGACCTGGCGCACCATCGGCGAGTTGGGATCGGTCGTATCCAGATAGAAGTTGGCAGTGCCATGGGTCAATAAGTTATAGGCGACCTGGACGCCGGGCACGCCGATGCCGCAGGTGCCGTTGACATAGCCCTGTTGCGCATTGGCGCCATTGTTGCCCGAGTCGGTGTTGAGGTTGGCCACCTGATCGAGCTGCCCGCCGCCGCCGCCCACGCAACTCGGCGCCTTGTTCGAGTCGCTGTTCTGGGACTGCCAGGCGTACCCGATGTAGCCTTGCACGCTGCCCGTACCCTGGCGCACCGAGATGCTCCGATAGCCGCACACCGTGCCGGCCGCGCCGCACACCGCGGTGCCCTGATTGACGGTCGGCGCCGCGCCCGCCGCCCAGACATGGTTGCCGTTCGCATCCAGCGTGGTCTTCTGCCGGTGCTGATAGACGGTGTTCGAGCTGATCGGGAATTTCAGCTCCTCGATGGCAAAAGTCGGGGCGGTGCCGGCGGTGTTGGCAATCAGGCCGGTCGTGCCCTTGCCGAGCAGGATGTCCGGCTGCCCCGGCACGATCGCTTTCTGCACGAAGGCCACTGAGATATTGACGTTGCCGCCGAGCGGCACGCCGCTGAACACGACCGGCGGCAAGGTGGAAGGCACCGGCGCGGCGAGCGGAAAGGTCTTTACATAGGGCGTGCCGTCGTCGAACATCGCCGTGACCGTATAGCTGTTCGCCGCCTTGGGGAAGGTATCGTCGCCGGGATCGGGTGGGTGTGCATTCGGGTCGCCCGAGTCTTTGAGGATAGTGACGCTCAAGTCGTGGGTGAAGACCAGGTCGTCGATGTAGGTCCAGGGTGTCAGCGCCAGTTCGGCCGAAGTCTCGGCGAGACTGATGACGCCCACGGCGATCGAGAGCGCCTGCATGATCTCGCCGGCGACCGGGATCGCATCCTCGGCGACGCCCTCGGTGATCGTTGCGAAGATCCATGCCACGAGTGCCTTCATGCCATCGCCGACTGCCTTCGTGACGAGTACCTTGGCCACCACCAGAGCTTGTCCTTCCCAGAAGCCGGGAGTGAGGAGCATCCCGACGAGCGAGCCGGGGCTGCTTGGATTCAACGCGTTGCTGATGATGGTGATCAGTTCGAGCGTGAGCGTTTGCAGGAACGGGATGACGACAACCTTGTAGAGCGCTGGAATGAAGTTCCCGCCGCCCGCGGCAGCCAGCATCGCCGTCACGCCATAGTTGAAGACGCCGGTCATGATGGCGCCTGGCAGCACCGTCTCGGGGTAGGTGTTGCCACCCTGGAATGAAAGAGTGCTGGACAGGATGCGCACCGTGCTCGCGGACGCGGGGACGGTGAAACTCGGCTGGATGAAGCCCGGCGCGGTCGGGATCGCCATGACCGTGAAGACCGGCCCGATGACCGAGACGAACATCTCGGTCGCGGTATCCAGGTCTTTAACGTGGTTGGCGATAATCGTGCCGTTGACGTACTCCGGAATATTGGCGAGCGTCAGCACGTTGGGAGGGTCGTTGGCATCGAGAAATTGCAGCCACACGCCCCGAAACTCCAAAAAGAAGTTGAGCAGGGTGAGCGAGACCGTGACGGCCGTGCCCTTCTGCGTGGAACTGGCCTGCACTTGGTAGCCCACCTGTCCATTCTGCTGCTTCAAGACCATGGTGGCATTGGCATCGCGGATCGTCGGCTGTCCCGGACTCTGATCGACCTTGGTCAACCCGTCGTGGCGCAGCCACATCGTGCCGGTAAGCGCGGGGTTCGGTGGGTCGTTCGGGCCGGCGGGCGTCAGGCCCGTGGCGTCCGCGCCCAGGGAGATATCGTTCTTGACGCCGGGGATGGTGGTGTTCATCGCCGACCGGGCAAGCGTACGCAAATCCGGGTGCAGGCTCGGCTGATATTGAATTCTGCCGGCATGCTTGCCCTTCTGGTTCTTGAGCGGCGCGCCGCCGTCGCCCGGCACGGGCTGGAGCGTGCCCCATCCGGTCGCGTTGGGCTGGCCCGGGGTCTGCTGCGGCATCGCCGGTCCGTACTGCGGTTGACTCAGCTTTCCGCTTAACAGAATGACGTCGATGCTGCGGTCGACATGGTTCGAGTGGACGGTATAGGCAGAATTGGGCTCAAGGCTCATCAGGTCCGGATGGCAGCCCACCATGGTTGCGGCATGGCTTACGGGATCGAGCAGATCGCGTTCCTCACGCAGGTCCTGCTCCGTCTGCGCCGGCGCGATCCCATAGTGCTTGCGTTTGGCGGAGAGCGGCAGCGGTCCGCTGGGCGTGGACTTTCGGGCTTGCGCGTAGGCATAGGCTGCGCCGCTGGTCGGAATCACGAGCTGCACGGCCGACATCGACCAGGTGCCCGCTGGGGTATTGATATCAGCGCTCACATAACACAAGGTCACCGTATCGGCGGCGAACACCGCGTTCTCGACGTGATGGGTGATCTGGCTGTCGGGAACGGCCCGCAGGAAGGCGTTGGTCTGCCGCGCGTGGCGCAAGACGTCGGGCCGATCGGCCACTTTGGTGAGCGCGTAGCGCTGCCCCCCGCCGGTCAGAAAATAGGTCTTCCCGGCGTGGTTCTCATGCGACAGGTTGAAGAACAGCGTGCGCTGCTCCTTGGGTCGCGGTGAGCGCCGGCTCGTGGGGTCATCGCGTTGGCTCGCGAATACCGGCGGCACGGCCAACATCATCCCCGCCGCCGCTGCTCGAGTGAGAAACTGCCGGCGCGTCATGCCCCGGCGGATCTCCGCTCGCCTGCTGTTCCGGCGGGGCGGGTGGCCTGTTCGGCTGCTCTCGCCGCGCGGGACCAGTTGCCCATCACTCCGCTTGCCTCTCTTGGCCATGATGAGAATTCCTTTCGCCGAGGTGGTTAACCAAGGCCTAGTCGGATGCCGGTCCGTTGTCGGCTCCGCGTCACCAGTTGGGGTCCACC
>JAFDVT010000249.1 GCA_018268875.1 Acidobacteriota bacterium | reverse complement strand
GTACTCGCCGCAGCAGATCGAGTTGAAAGGCCATGCTTCGGCCGCCGTTGTAACCGGCGGTGGAAAGATGAAAGACCAGGGCGGCCGCGCACGTGGGGGCGAAGCCGACATTCACCGTCATGGCTTTCGAAAGACTCTTGATCATCAGGCCGGAACAAACCAGCAGCACCACCGAGATGGCAATCTGCGCGCCCGTCAGCAGGTCGCGCAAAGGCCAGCGGCGGCGGCGCGGATCCACGACATCCTGCTTGATCGCAGCGGCGAGGTCCGTGTTGGTCGACTGCAAAGCGGGAACCAGGCCAAACGCGACGCAGGCGAGCAGCGTGACGGCGGAGGCGAACAGCGCGACGCGCCAATCCAGTTGCACGGTGTTCTGGATGGAGAATTCCACCGGTGGACGGTAGCTTGTAATCGCGGCCGCGCCCCAGTAGGCGAGCAGCAGTCCCAGGCCTCCACCGGCGGCCGCCAGCACGAACGATTCCCGCAACAACTGCCAGATCAACCGTCCGCGGTTGGCTCCCAGTGCGAGGCGGATTCCCGTTTCCTTGCGGCGCTCGGCGGCTTGCGCAAGCAACAAACTCGCGAGGTTGACGCACACGACGAGCAACAGCGCGCCGGCCACCGACATCAGGATCACGTTGAACCCGATCACGGAGCCTCGCAAATAGTCGCCCGCCCAGCCGGGTTCGTACATCTTCAGTTTCCAGCCTTCGTTTTCGGCAGGATACTGCCGCGCCAGTTGTGCGGTGACGCCGTCCAGTTGCGCTTGTGCCTGCGCCGCGCCTACCCCGGGCGCCAAACGCGCGATGACGAACGTATTTTGCGAATCTCTGCGGTCCACATAGCCGGCATTTTCGAGTTCGACCTCACGCACCATGGACAGCGGGACGAACAATTCCGGCGCATAGAAGCGCTCCGTGCCGTAGAATCCTTCGGGCGTCACGCCGATCACCGTGAACGGGAAATTGTTCAGCTTGACAGTGCGTCCCACGATGTTCGGGTCGGCGCCGAACCGCCGCTTCCACGCGAGGTCCGACAGCACGGCCACCGGATGGCCGCCCTTCATGACATCGTCTTCCATGCCAATCACGCGTCCGCGCGCCGCCTTCACGCCGAGACCCTGAAAGTAATTTCCCGACACGACATAACTCCAGGCGCGCGAGTTCGCCCGCTGTTCCATGCCGAAGTTGACGGGCGCCATCCGGTAGGACATCAGGTCCGAAAAGAACGGCGTTACACCCTTGCGCAGATCCACGATGTTGGGGTTCGACACCACGGGCGCGGCATACCGCGGATCGACCAGCGAATAGAGTTCGCCGGGCCGTTCCACGGGCAGCGGCTTCAGCAGTGTGGAGTTGAGGAGGCTGAAAAATACAGTGACGGCTCCGATCCCCAACCCGAGCGACAGCACTGCCGTAAGGGCAAAAGCGGGCCGGGACCGCAAGCGCCGGAAGGCGAGGTGGATCTCTGCAAGCATGGCCCCGAAGTTGCAATCGAGATGCCAGAGGGAACTAACTGAAAACAAATAGCTCGCGTTTCGTTATATGTCCGTTTATGGGACTCGCGAAGGCAGCGGAGTGGCGGCAATCAGCTTCGAATCCGTCTGGAACTTGCGGAAGTTCTGATAGGCGACGTCGATGGTGGCGTCCCAGTGCTTCCACAGCGCGCGGGCGTTGGCCACCACTTTGATCCACTGTGGATGCCACAGTTCGTCGTTGACGCGCATCTGTTGGGCGACGATCCTTGACCCGGGCGCGACGCTCGCGATAAAGGCACCCCAGGTGATCTTGTCCGTGGTTTCCATCTCGAATTTCAGCCATTCGCCGGAACCCTGGTCCACCCAGATTCTGCCCTTCACCTTGTTCAGATGCCGGCCGTCGCGCGAGGACGGTTTGAAGGCGGCGCGCTGGTCGGCACGAATGCGCCAGGCTTTGAAATTGCCGATGTTTTCCTCGCCTTCGAGCGCGAAGTCAAACGCTTGCAGAACATCGTTGCGAAAGCGGATGCCTTCTTCGCGTTCCTTCTGCTGTTCCGCGACACGCCTGGCCCGCTGCGACGGCGACTCCGCGCGGCGTTTGCGGATTTCGCGGTCCATTTTGGCCTGTTCGTCGCGCGCGTCGGCTTCCGGAAGCGGCCGGTTGTCCTTTTCGATCAGCTTGCGGTACGACGTGCCGTCGATGTTGAAGTTCTCGTAGGTTTTCGACTTGGTATCCGAACCCTTGATGGCGGTGACGCTACGGGTTTGCCAGGTGTAGTTCGCAAGGTTGCGATGATTTTCGAGTTCGCGTCCGATGGCGCGTTTGACGATTTCCTTGGTGTCGGGCGCCGCAGCCGCATCGGCAAGGTGGACGCAACCGAGGACGGTGAAAACGAGAATCGTCGAATTCATGCGAATGTTCTCCTAATCCGAAGGCGGAGCCCCATTGGCCGTGCGAAAAACGCGTTTGCCGGTGTCGCAATCGCAACAGTCGCTACAACGCTCGCAACGTTCGCAGCGATGGTTGGCGCAACAATCCTTGGTGCAAAAGACGCAGATTTGGCCGGAAGCCTCGCCGCAGATACTGCATACGAAGGGAGATGCTGCCGGATTGGGTTGGCTGGCGGCGCCGGTGTCAGTTGTTGAGACGGGCGTGGGCGTCGTGGGAGTCATAAGTTAACAGTCGCGATCTCTTCTTCAGCTACTTTTTCTTGCGCAGAGTCTGGGCGCGGCACTTCTGGGCTTCGTCATCGACGATCTTGAACTCCTGTTCCTTGATCTGCGCCAGTTCCACCATGTACGTCCGCAATGCAGCACGCGCATGGCCATTTTCGTTCCGCATACCCACCAGGAGCTCGGCGGCCGCCGGGTTGTGATAGTTCCGAACGCCTTCCGCGAGGCTTTGGAGATTCAGGTCAAACGTCTCGATGCGAAGAAACAGGTCCAGGGCGACCGTCAATTTCTCCGGGTCGGCAGCCAGGCGCTGGGCGACGGCTGTGACGTTTTGTAACTGGAGGAGAACCTGTTTCTTCTGCAGGTCGTATCCATCCGGCGCACCCTTGGCTTCCCATTCCTTGGGGTCCAGCTGCTCCAGGACGGGCTTCAGACGGGCGCCGCCGGCCTGCAGCGATTCGAGCGTCTTTCTAAGGTCCCACGGCGCGGTGACACCTTGCGCTTGGGAAAGACCGGCGGTGGCGACCAAGGCCACCATCAAAAGGGTTGCACGCATGACCTACCGTCAGTGTACCGTCAGCGGGAAAGTTCGAGCGCCTTGCTGGTGAGTGCCGCGACGCGGCCGCCGAACTGGGCAAAGCGCTCGTCCTGCGTCTGGCCGCGGCGGTACCGGAAATAAATCTGCTGCAGGATCACGGCGAGCTTGAAAACTCCCAGCGTTTCGTGGAAGCGGATGTCGCGAACATCCTGGCCGCTCAGGCGGGCGTAGTGATGCAGGAACTGGTCCCGCGTGTACCAGCCAGGGCCGGCGGTAAAGGTGGAAAACGACGAATGGGTCCAATAGCAAAGCGTAAGACCCAGATCGATCATGGGGTCGCCGATGGTGGCCATCTCCCAATCGAGGACCGCTTCGACGCGGTCGATCGCGCCATCGCCGGCGAGCATTACGTTGTCGAGCTTGAAGTCGTTGTGGACCAGCGTCGCGGCGTTGGATTGCGGGAGGCTCGCCGCAAGCCACGCGATGACGGTGTCCATCTCCGGCGGCGTGTCATCGGTGCGGGCGCGATTCCATCGGTCGGTCCAGCCTCGCACCTGGCGTTCGACGAAGCCATCGGGTTTGCCGAGCCTTGCGAGGTTGTTTGCGGCGAGGTCGATGCGATGGAGTTCGGCGAGGCAGGCCACGAAGGCGGCGCTGATGCGTTCGGCGTAGTTCGGCAGCGCGGCGATCTTCGGCGGCACTTCGGTGCGCAGGATGGTACCCGCGCGGCGTTCCATCAGGAAGAACGGTACGCCAAGGATGGCCGGGTCCTCGCAAATGCGGAGCGGTTTGGGCGCGGGCGGAAACAGCGGACTGACGGCTTCGAGGATCCTGGCCTCGCGCACCATGTCGTGGGCCTTGGGAGCCACGGGACCGAGCGGCGCGCGCCGCAAGACAGCCTCCTCGCCGTTCGCGAACGTAAGGAGGTACGTGAGGTTCGAATGGCCACCGGGGAACTGTCGTACGGAGCCCAAAGGGCTGCCGAGGTACAGTTCAAGCGCGCGCAGGTCGAGTTCTTCGCCGGGCCGGATGGGGGCGGCCGAGTCGGACGTCATCGGCCTTTTATTCTACTCGTATCGCAGGGCTTCGACGGGATCGAGGCGAGCCGCTTTGTTGGCCGGCCAGATGCCGAAGAAGAGTCCGACGCCGACCGATACGGCGATGCCGAGGATCGCGGCCCACGCCGGTACCACGGTGGGCAGATCCGGCATCACGGCGCGAACGATCATCGAAATCGTCCAGCCAACCGTCATGCCTGCGATGCCGCCGAGGCCCGTGAGTACGACGGCTTCGGTAAGGAACTGCAAGACGATGTCGCGGCGCCGGGCCCCAATCGCTTTGCGGGTGCCGATTTCGCGGGTCCGTTCGGTGACGCTCACCAGCATGATGTTCATCACGCCGATGCCCCCCACGAGCAGGCCGATCGAGCTGAGCACCACCATCACGATCGCGGTGAGCGAGGTGATCTTGCGGAAGTCCTCCACCATCTGTTCGGACGTCGAGATGGAGAAGTTGTCGGGTGCGCTCAGCGGCACGCGGCGTTCCTGGCGAAGAATCGCGCGAACTTCATCCTGGGCGGCAAGGAATTGTCCTTCCTTGGCCACCAGCACGAGCATGTTTTCCTTGGCGGTCGGGAACAGCTTTTTCATCGTGAAGTACGGCAGCAAAATGCGCTTGTCCTGGCTGCCGGGGAACGAGTTGGACGGACGGTTCATCACGCCGACCACCGTGAACACGTGGCCGTTCACGTCGATCGGTTTGCCGACGGCTTCTTCCGTCGAAAACAGGGCTTTGTAGACGTCCTCGCCGATGACGGCGACCGGCGCGCGGTGGTGGCTTTCGGCGTCGGTGAAGAAACGTCCGGCCTTCATTTCCGCCTGCCCGCCGAGCGCGTAGCCTTCGTCGGTGCCGCCCAGCTGCACCTGAAGCATGTCGTTGCCCTTGTAGCGAACCTTGTTGATCTGCCCGTTCCAGGGGGACATCAGGTAAGGACTGATGCGTTCGAGTGTGGTGGCTCGGTCCCTTAACGCCATGGCGTTTTCGTACGTCAGTGGCTTGCGCTGGCGTTCTTCGGCACTGAGTCCACCGAAACGCGGGCCCATCTGGAACTTGAACACGATCAACGTATTCGTGCCAAAGCTGCGCAGGACGCCGGTCACCGCGCCGTCAAAACCGGTAAGGATGGAGCCTACGCCGATAATGGTCCCGGTGCCGATAATGACGCCCAGCACGGTGAGAAACGAGCGCAGCTTGTTCTCCCACAGTGTGGCGAGGGCCAGTTGGATGACGGATAAAAGGGCTCTCATGCTTCTGCTCGCAGTGCTTCGATGGGGTCGAGCTTGGCGGCGCGCTGGGCCGGGTAAATACCGAAAAACAGGCCGGTGATCAGCGATAGCCCGACGCCGAGGAAGATCGCGTAGAACGGCATTGCCATGGGTATAGAGGTGGTATTTCGGACGGTGACGGCGATCGCCCAGGAGAGAAGCACGCCAATCAAGCCTCCGATGCCGGAAAGCACGGAGGATTCGACCAGGAACTGGTTCAGGATGTCGCGGCGGCGCGCGCCGACGGACTTGCGAATCCCGATTTCGCGGGTGCGTTCGGTGACGACGGCGAGCATGATGTTCATGATGACAACGCCTCCAACCACCATAAAGACGGAGACGACGGCCACGGCGGTGGCGGCGATGGCCCCGGTCAGGCGGCCCCAGGCACTGACCAGTGAATCGGAATTCAACATCATGAAGCTATCGTCGGCCTTGGGTCCCAGATGGCGGTACGCGCGGAGCAGGGAACGCATTTCGTCCTGGGCGCGGATGAGGTAGGACTGGTCCCGCGCCAGCGCCATGTATTCCAGGCCTCGCCGCGACCCGTAGGATTTGAAATACGTCTGGATGGGCATGCAGACGAACATGTCCTGGGACTGCCCGAACACAGAACCCTTCGCCTTGGCGACCCCGATCACTTCGAACGGCTTGCCATCGACGGTGATGCTCTTGCCGGTGGGGTCGAGGTTGGGGAAAAAACGTTCGCGAACGTCCCAGCCAATGACGACGACCGGCAGATGCTTGGCGTCGTCGGCGTCGGTGAACATCCGTCCGAAGGCCGGCTGCGTGTTGGTGAGCGTGCCGTAATTCGCGCTGCCGCCGTTCACGCCGATGCCGTCGATGGAATCACCCTTAAACGCGGTTTTGCCGGAACGGCCGGCCATCATTCCCATTTCGCGCGTCAACGTGACGTGCTGTTTGAGGAAGGCAAACTCGTCTTCGTTCAGCAGCGGGTGTTTGCGCTGCATCTCCAGGAACTTCTTGGGGTCCCAGTCGCCCAGGAACGCCATGCGGACCACGCGGAAGCCGTCCGCCCCCATGTCGGACACGGTTTCGGCAATATAGATGTCCATCCCGTGGATCACGCTCATCACCGCGATCAGCGTGGTGGTGGCCAGGATGACGCCGAGCAGGGTAAGAAAGCTGCGGAGCTTGCTGCCGCGGAGGGAATCGAGCGCCAAAATGGCGGATTCCCAGAAGGAGGCGTTCTGCGATGTAGTTTTCACGCTTTGAAATCTAGAAAGACGCGGTTCGCCGCGGCCTATTACACCAAGACGAAGAAACCTTAGATTTTGTTCCGAACGATTTCGACCGCCCATTCCGTAATGATGGGGTCGATCCAGAAACGGGGCGGATCCTTGGCGAGGAACCCGACATGTCCCCCGGTTTCGAAGGAAAGGAAGCGGATGTTGGGGTTGGCCTCAATGTCGGGCATCGCCTGTTCGTAGATGGAAAACGGAATCATCGGGTCGTCCTTGGCCTGGATCAGCAGGCAAGGGACGGCGATCTCTGTCAGATACTGCCGGGAGGACTGGGTACGGAAATAGTTCCTGGCAGTGCCGAAGCCGAAAAGCTTCGCGGTGTACACCTCGTCGAAGTCCCAGATGGAGCGGAGTTTGGGGAGGTGCGACAGGTCGTAACGCTCGGGCTGGGTTTTGTGGCGGCGGCGAATGCGATCTTTGAGGGCGCGCAGGAAGCGGCGCTGGTAGACAGTGTTGGACCGGGTGTTCAACTGGTCGGCGCAGGCTTCGAGGTCGATCGGCGTCGAGACAGCGCAGACGCCCGCGAGCAGCGGTTGGTTCGCGCTGCCAAGTTCGCCGGCAAGCTTGAGGCTGGCGTTGCCGCCCA
This sequence comes from Acidobacteriota bacterium, assembly GCA_018268875.1. Lineage (GTDB taxonomy): Bacteria > Acidobacteriota > Terriglobia > Bryobacterales > Bryobacteraceae > F-183. The sequence goes on along the minus strand of JAFDVT010000249.1, from coordinate 578 downwards.
GCGAGTACCCGATGAGGATGATGGGTTTGCCATGTTCCTTGGCGATGGTCTCAATAACGGAGCGGAGGTCGCTCGTCTGGCCCGCGTGGTAGTTCGAAAGGGCGAGGTGTTCGGTGCCTCCGCAGCCGCGCAGGTTGAAGCGGTGGACGGCGAAGTTCGCGGCCAGCAGGTCGCGGGAAATCGAGCGGATGTAGCCGGAGTTACTGGAGCCTTCGAGTCCATGGACGAGTACGGCGTGGGCCGCGGGAGCTTGCGGGGCCTGTTCGTCGACCCCGACCTGCACGCCGGGTTCGGTCTGGTAGAGGCGGCGGGCAATGGGGAAGTCACGCTCCGTCTCCGGGCGCTGCCAGAAGTTGCCGAGGATGGTCTGGATGTGACCGTTGTGGACGAGGGGCTTCAAGTGTTTTGGATCGGAGCGGCTTGCTCACCGCTAGGGTGGCGATCGCTGCAACTATATTAACGACTATACCGGCGGATGACATTCACGAACACGCCCAGCAGTACGAACACCACGAACCGTACCGACTTCAGCGGCGTGATCGTACTCACCCCCGCCATGCGGTCGCGGAACGTGCACG
>JAFDVT010000248.1 GCA_018268875.1 Acidobacteriota bacterium | reverse complement strand
GACATCCGTTCGAGCAGGAGTTTCGCTGGACCTTCGTGAGGAACGGCGACCCGCAAGTCCGTATCCAGGACGGCCTCGTCGCGATCCATGCGGAGTACAAAGGCGAGATCGAGGCGCGCGGGAGTTCGCGGGCCTGCCGGCTGGAGCCGATCTATACGACGTTGGATGCAACCGGCGCACTCGTTTTCATGCAGGATCAGGAATCCGTGGCGTTCGGTTTCGAACCATCTCACCTGGCGGTCGAACTGAAACCGGAAAGCGACGGACGCTGCAACATGTTCAACATCTCCGTCAAGGATCAGTTGCCCGAACTGTTCGCGCTCCCTGAGATCAAGATCGCCCTGGCGGAAGCCGTGCAGCCCGAAGCCTTCAGCATTCCTTTCCAACGCCTATGGGACGATCTCGAAGGACCTCTGTCCCTGCCGGTGACGGCGCTCAACACCCGCGCCTGTCTCTACGGCAACCCGCGAGAGGTGACGGTGGGGCGGCAGAAAGGCACGACTCAAGACACGATCATCTTCGGCACGGCGAAACAAATGCCCCTCGTCACCTATGAACCGACCTGCCCGGAAGCGCCACCCACCGTCGCCCTCGTGAATTCCGGAACCCTGCCGTCCGACAACGCACCGTTCAGGATGCTGGCGAGGATCCCGATTTCGTACCAACTGCTCACCCATCAGGCACAGAACCGGCTGTTCCATCAAACGATTGTTCTCGATAACACGGCGGCGGAGACGGCCGTGGTCGAACGCATATCCGCCGCGGATGCCAACGGCCGCGTTCTGGTAACGGTCGAAACGAGCGGCGATCTCAAGGGGACGATCTACTATTGGGGCACACCTCGCCTGGATGACGGAGGGAAAAGTCTTTCGATCCCCGATCTGCAAATGGCCGGCGAATCGAAAACGGCGATCGACACCATTCGTGTCGGCTATTGGCAACAGGTCGATCGGGGACTCCACGACAAACTCCGGCAGGCCCTGGCAATCGATCTGTCCGCCCAGGTTGACCGCATGAAACAGGCCATCACGGGAACGCACCGGTCGGGCGACCTCACGATGGACATCCTCGTGACGCGACAACAGCCCGATCGAGCCCAATCATCCCCGCAGGGGTTGATGGCGACCATTCTGCTGGAAGGAACCGCCGGCGCCACGGCCCATGTGACGCTGGAAAGAAACGGAACGCGAGCCCTGTTGCGGCAGGACGTCCGGTAACCCGCCGCCCGGAAGCGGAGCCGGCGACGCATTGGCGTCCCGGCTCCGCCGCCCTCCCCTATTCCGCATCGATTAGGGTCTTGCCCAGTTCGCACATTGCCTTGCGTCTGGTACGGTCACAGCTGAATAGAACCACGGCGGACAGTGAACTATCGATGCGCGAGGAGGTTTGTATCATGACGCAACATACACATTTCGCGTGGGCTTTGCAGACCGCCGCTCGAATCAGAAAAATGGTGCGAGACGACCATCGAAACATCTTGACGTTATTTCGTCACTATCTCTCCGCTCCCGCGGATTCACGGCATGCGATCGTGGAACAAATTCTCCATCAGCTTGCCGCCCACTTCCAAACGGAAGAAGAGCTGCTGTATGGAGACATCCGAAACAGGGGGGATCGGCAGAGAAGAATGGTGGAAGAGGCATTGCTCGAGCATGAAGAGGTGAAGGCGATGATGTGGGAATTGCAGCATGCCGAAGCAGACGACGATCGGGCATTGGATGAATTTTTCGAGGACATGATGCAGACCGTCCAGGCACATTTCGTCGCGGAAGAGCGCGACCTGCTTCCGGCGGCTCTGGAAAAGGCGACCTATCACATTCCTTCGCCGGAAGGGCGAGGAGACTTGTAGAATGAGCAGAGCCCCTCTGCGATTCGCCGTTGTAGGACTCGGACATATCGCCCAGGTCGCCGTCCTCCCCGCCTTTGCCCATGCGAAATCCTCGGCTCGGCTCGCCGCGCTGGTGTCGGACGATGCCGTGAAACGCCGCGCCCTCGGCAAGCAATACGGCGTCACCCGGACCTATGCATATAAGGATTACGAGAAGTGTCTGCGCAGCGGTAAGGTCGATGCCGTCTACATCACGCTCCCCAACAGCCTCCACCGTGAGTACGCCGTGAGGGCAGCCAAGGCGGGCGTTCATATCCTCTGCGAAAAACCCCTGGCAGTCACCGCCGGCGACTGCCGCAAGATGCTTCGTGCCGCCGAACTTTCTTGCGTCAAATTGATGGTCGCTTATCGATTGCATTTCGAAGCCTGTAATCTCCAGACGATCGCGCTGCTGCATTCCGGCCGATTGGGCGAACCCAGGCTGTTCCATTCGGTGTTCACCCAACAGGTTCGATCCGGCGACATCCGACTCAAATCACAACTGGGCGGCGGACCCCTCTACGACATCGGCATCTACTGCATCAACGCCGCAAGGTACCTCTTCCGCGACGAGCCGATGGAAGTCACGGCCATGGTCGGTCGCGGAAATGACCGACGCTTTCACAACGTGGAGGAATCGGCCAGCGCGGTCCTGCGTTTTCCCCACGATCGCCTGGCCGCCTTCACGTG
>JAFDVT010000247.1 GCA_018268875.1 Acidobacteriota bacterium | reverse complement strand
TCGGGGCCAAAGCGATCGGGGTCGCGGTTGGCGGCATACAGCGACAACGCGATTTTCATTCCTTCGAAGTAGCGGAACTGCAGGTGCGATGGCCCCGCGACGCGCAGCAGTTCCTCAAGCGGAGCCTCCCGCAACCGTTGTTCGAGCAGCATCGCCCAGGCGTTCGCCAGAAACGCGGTTAGGGTTTGCGACACCGCGATAAACGCCTGCGTGGTTACCGGTCCAAGAACCGGTGGCAGCAGCGCCGCGAGTTCCATCGAAGCGTTGGCATCGAGCGCGTTCCACGGCCGAGCGCCGGCTGCAAACGCGCGCTGCGACAGATACAACAGGCGGCCATTGTCGTCCTGGCGCCCGACCAGCCGAAGCGCCGCCGCATGGCACCAAGGTTCGGCAACCTCCGCAACGAGCTCGTTTTTCTCCAAAGCGAACGGGATGCCAGACAAATCCTGCTTCCACGCTTCCAGATCGAACGCCGTCATGGCCGCTCGTAGCGCGGCTGTGTGGAGTGCCTCATCCATCGGCACGGGCGAGATCGAGAAGCGAGGATCTTCGAGCGCGAGCCGTACGTCATGATAGGACGTTAGGGTCCAATATTGCAGATTGCAATCAAAGTATGGACGATAAGGCTTCGGCAACGGCATTCGTACCGGCTGTCACTGTATCAGGCACAATGAAAAAAATGAAATGTCTGTTCCTATTTCTAGCTGCTGCGCTCTGTCTGCCGGCCCAGCAGGAACCGAACGGCCGTTGGACCGCTGACAAAGCCAACAATTGGTATGAGCGCCAAGGCTGGTTGGTGGGCGCCAACTTCCTGCCGTCCAACGCCATTAACGAACTCGAAATGTGGCAGGCCGCCACGTTTTCCCCGGAATTGATCGACACGGAACTGGGCTGGGCGCAAGGCCTCGGCATGAACACCATGCGCGTGTTCCTGCATGACCTCGCGTACCGGAAAGATCCCAAGGGGTTCATCCGCCGTTTGGATCAGTTTCTGGCCCTGGCCGACAAACACAAGATCCGGCCGATGCTGGTGCTGTTCGATTCCTGCTGGGATCCGTTTCCAAAAGCTGGCGCGCAGAAGTCGCCCGTGCCCGGCGTCCACAACTCGGGCTGGGTGCAGAGCCCGGGGCGCGCCATCCTTGAAAACCACAAGAAGTGGGGGCAGTTGCGTACGTACACGATCGCGGTCGTCAGCCACTTTAAGGACGACAAGCGGATTCTGGCGTGGGATGTCGTGAACGAACCCGACAACGACAACGCCAACAGTTACGGCAGGAACAATCTCAAGCAGGAGCCGGCCAACAAGCGGGAACTGGGCGAAAAGCTGGTGCGAGAGGCCTTCGGGTGGGTGCGCGAGGCAAAGCCGTCACAACCGGTTACGGCCGCGCCCTGGAATGGCGACTGGTCGTCGCTCGAAAAGATGAATTCGATGAACCGGTTCCTCATTGAGAATTCCGATGTCATCAGCTTTCACAATTACGGCAACATACAGGACTTCGAAACTCGCGTAAAGTATTTGAAGCAGTTCGGCCGTCCCCTGCTGTGCAGCGAATATATGGCGCGTGTCACCGGTAGTACATTTCCGAACATCCTGCCCATCATGAAACGCGAACGCATCGCCGCGTACAACTGGGGTTTCGTGGCCGGCAAATCGCAGACGATTTATCCGTGGGATTCCTGGCAGAAGCCGTACCCCGCCGAACCGGCCGTGTGGTTCCACGACATTTTCCGTCCTAACGGCGAACCATACCGCCGGGACGAAACCGATTTCATCAAGCAGGTCACCAAATAATGGAATACGTAAATTTAGGCAAGACCGGATTGAAGGTTTCGAGAATTTGCCTGGGCGCCATGACCTATGGCTCCAAGCAATGGCGTGAATGGGTTCTGGAGGAGGACGAAGGCCGTCCTTTTCTCAAAAAGGCTGTTGAATACGGGATCAATTTCTTCGACACGGCGGACATGTATTCGATCGGCCGCAGCGAAGAAATTCTAGGCAAGGCGCTCCGCGACTTCGGTCCCGGCCGCGACAAACTGGTCATCGCCACCAAGGTGTTTAACCCGATGAGCAGCGACCCCAACGATCGGGGCCTGTCGCGCAAACACATCATGCATTCGATCGACGCCAGCCTCAAGCGTCTCGGCGTCGACTACGTCGATCTGTATCAGACGCATCGTTTCGACTATTCCACGCCCATTGAGGAAACGATTCAGGCTCTGCACGACGTGGTCAAAGCGGGCAAGGCGTTGTACATCGGCGCGTCTTCGATGTACGCGTGGCAGTTCGCCAAGATGCTGTATACGGCGGACAAAATGGGCGTCACGCGATTTTCGACCATGCAGAATCACTACAACCTGGTGTACCGGGAAGAAGAACGCGAAATGCTGCCGCTGTGCCGCGAAGAAGGCATTGGCGTGATCCCGTGGAGTCCGCTCGCCCGCGGCTTCCTGGCCGGAAATCGCTCGAAGGACGACAAAGGCTCCACCTCCCGGGCCCGAACCGACGACTTCGCGCACAAGCTTTACTACCAGGATTCGGATTTCGCGGTGGTGGACCGGGTGACCGAGATCGCGAACAAACGCGGGGTCAGCAACGCGCAAGTGGCGTTGGCCTGGGTGTTGGCGCAACCCGGCATCACGGCTCCGATTGTGGGCGCGAGCCGGATGAAACATCTGGACGACACGGTCGCGTCGCTCGACATCAAGCTGACCGCGGATGAACTGGCCAGCCTCGCCGAGCCGTACACGCCGCACGTTGTTTTAGGACATTCGTAGATGATCCTGCCGCCCGTTTTACTCGCGCTGGCGCCCGAAGCCTGGACGGACCGGTAGGGCGCCAATCCGCGAGTGTCCGGGCGCCAGGCTGTTCGAAAAGTGTCAAAAACGAGACAACTGGTTCCTGGCGCAGTGATATACCTGTAATCAAACGGCCAAAACCGCGATGAGAGTTCCTTACCTGTTTGCTATCGCCGCCCTGGTGGCGGCATCCTCCGTTATCGCCGCACCGAAGCCCATCGACTTCCAGCGCGAAATCCGGCCCATTCTGTCAGACAACTGCTTCCAGTGCCACGGACCCGACCCGGCGAACCGCATGGCCGGACTGCGTCTCGATCTGAAAGACGCCGCGCTCGAGGCGCGGAAAAATGGCGCCGCGATTGTCCCCGCCAACTCCGCCAGCAGCCTCTTGTACCAGCGCATCGTCGAAGCCAACCCGGCCAGAAAGATGCCGCCCAAGTACTCGCACAAGTCGGTGACGCCGGAACAGGCGGCGCTCATCAAGCGTTGGATCGACGAAGGCGCGCCCTGGAAGGAACACTGGGCCTACACCGCGCCGCGCAAGCCTTCCGCGCTGCCCGCCGTCCAGAACACCGCCTGGGCCGCCGGCAATCCGATCGACCGTTTTATCCTCGCGAAATTGGAGGCGCAATCGTTGACGCCCGCGCCCGCCGCCGACAAACGTACGCTCATCCGGCGCGTGTCGCTGGACCTTACCGGCCTGCCGCCCAAGCCCGCCGAGATTGACCAGTTCCTGAAGGACACCTCCGCGAACGCCTACGAAAAGATGGTGGATCGCTATCTCGCCTCGCCGCATTACGGCGAACATCGCGGCCGTTACTGGCTGGACGCCGCCCGCTATGCCGACACGCACGGCATCCACGTCGACAATTACCGCGAGATGTGGCCCTATCGCGATTGGGTGATCCGCGCCTACAACAAGAACATGCCGTTCGATCAGTTCACCATCGAACAGCTTGCCGGCGACCTGCTGCCCAACCCGACGCTCGATCAAAAGATCGCCACCGGCTTCCATCGCTGCAACGTCACCACCAACGAAGCGGGCATCATTGAAGACGAGTACGCCGAGATTTATGCGAAGGATCGCGCCGACACCACCGGCGCCGTCTGGCTTGGGCTGACGGTCGGCTGCGCCACCTGCCACGACCATAAGTTCGACCCCATCACTGCCAAGGATTTCTACTCGCTCGGCGCCTTCTTCCGCAACACCACGCAAGCCGTGATGGACGGCAACATCCCGAATACGCCGCCTGTGCTGGTGGTTCCCGGCGATGCGGACCGCGACAAGTGGGCCGCCGTCAACGGGCGGCTCGACGACATTCGAAAGGAACTTTCCACCGTTCGCAAGAACGCGCAGATGCCCGCCGATTACCGCCTGCCCGCCAACGCGCAACCTCTGGATTCCGCCTCCGCGATCTTCACAGCGGACCTCAAGGCGGCTGACGCCACCGGCTTCAACGCCCATCTCGGCGAGGCGCCGCACGGCCAGGCTCTGTGGTTCCACAACAACGACGGCGTCTTTCAGGAAGCTCCCGAAGTGGACGCCGACAAGCCCTTCACCATCGCCGTCGACTTCCATTTCCCCAAGCCGGAACAAGGCTACGGCATCGTGTCGCACTGGGACCCCAAGCGTAAGAACGTCGGTTGGGACCTTGGCATCAGCGGCCGCGTCGTCACCTTCCGCATCTACGGCGAGGACGGCAAGAACATCGAACTTCGCGCCGGTCACCTTTCGCAGTTGAAGCATGGCACCTGGAATCACGTGGTCATCACGTACGACGGCAGTCGGCAGCAGTCCGGCCTCGCGATGTTCCTGAACGGCAAGCCGGTCGCCGAAACGCAAGGCGGCGGCAACCAGAACACCGAACTCCGCGGCAACATCGCCGCCAAGCAGCCGCTGAATCTCGGCCGGTTCCTGCTTTCCGGCGCCATCGCGGACTTCCGCATGTTCAACCGCGTCGTCAGCGAAAGCGAAGCCGCGCTGCTCGCCCAGTGGACGGCGCTCCAATCCGGCGACCGCGATGCGCTGCTCACCTACTGGCTGCTGAAAGAGAACCCTCAGTTTGGCAGACTCAGCGCGGAACAGAACCAGTTGAACCTGGAAGCGCGCGCCATCGCCCGCCGCTCGCCGATCACCCACGTGATGCAAGAGCGCGCCGATGGGACGCCGTCCGCGCATGTGCTCTACCGCGGCGCGTACGACCAGAAGCGTGCCAAGGTGGACGCCAACACCCCGTCGATCCTGCCTCCGATGAAGGCCGACCAGCCGCACAATCGCCTCGGCCTCGCCAAGTGGATCGTCGACCCGGATAATCCAATGCCCGCCCGCGTCACCGTTAACCGCATGTGGCAGGAACTGTTCGGTACGGGCATTTCCAAGTCCACCGACGATTTCGGTTCGCAGGGCGAGCCTCCCGTCAATCAGGATCTTCTCGACTTTCTTGCCGTGGACTTCCGCGACAACAAGTGGGACGTCAAGCGCTTCTACAAGCAAATCCTGATGTCGAACGCGTACCGTCAATCGGCCGTGGCGACGCCCGACAAGCTTGCCAAGGACCCCGACAATCGCCTGCTGTCGCGTGGCCCCCGCTTCCGTATGGATGGCGAAATGATTCGCGACTATGCCCTCTCCGCGAGCGGCCTGATGAACGAAAAGATCGGTGGACCGAGCGTCAAGCCCTACCAGCCGGACGGTGTCTGGGAAGCGGTGGCGATGATCGGGTCCAATACCCGCGACTACAAGCAGGATCACGGCGACAAGCTCTACCGCCGCAGCATGTACACGTTCTGGAAGCGCAGCGCCCCGCCCGCGCAGATGGAAATCTTCAACGCTCCCACGCGTGAAGCCTGCACGGTTCGCCGCGAACGCACCAACACGCCGCTGCAAGCCCTGGTCACCATGAACGACACACAGTTCGTGGAAGCCGCCCGCAATCTGGCCGAACGCGCCTACAAAGCCGGTCCGAACCTCGATGCCCGCGTGGATTACATGTCTTCCAGCGTCGTTTCCCGCATCCTGAACGCGCAGGAAAAGGCGGTTGTGAACAAGGCGTACAAGTCCTATATGTCGCGCTTCGATTCGCATCCCGACGAGGCGCGCAAACTGATCGCCGTGGGTGAAAAGAAAGCCGACGCATCGGTGCCTGTGACGGAATTCGCCGCGCTCACCATGCTCGCCAACCAATTGCTGAACCTGGATGAGGTGTTGACAAAGTAATGAGCATCCTGAAGCCCGACCACGAAGGTCATTACAGCCGGAAGGCTCACCAGTTGGATCGCGTCTCGCATGAGCAGGCGCGCACGGGTCTGCATCCCATCGACGGCATCGCCCGCGAGATGGCTCGCGAAGAATCACGCCGCCGCTTCTTTGCGCGAGGCGCGCAGGGCATCGGCGCTCTGGCGTTGGCGTCTCTGCTTGGCGAAAACAAAGTACAAGCTGCGCCCACGGCGATCGGCGGACTCTCCGGTCTGCCGCACTTCGCGCCCAAGGCCAAACGCTGCATTTACCTCCACCTGGTCGGCGCGCCGCCGCAGATGGAAACCTACGATTACAAGCCGGAAATGCAGAAGTGGTTCGACAAGGATCTGCCGGATTCCATCCGCCAGGGCCAACGTCTGACCACGATGACCAGCGGTCAGACGCGCTTTCCCATTGCCCCGTCCGTTTTCAAATTCGCCCAACACGGCAAGAGCGGCGCCTGGATTTCGGAACTGCTGCCCAACATCGCCAAAATGGCCGACGACATCGCCATCATCCGCAGCATGAACACCGAGGCGATCAATCACGAACCCGCCATCACCTTTTTCCAGACCGGCAACATGATCGCCGGCCGCCCCTGCATCGGTTCGTGGATTTCCTACGGCCTCGGTAGCCTCAATCAGGACCTGCCGACGTTCGCCGTCCTGCAGGCCAAGCATTATCATCCCAAGGCCAACGTACAGGCCATTTCCTCGCGCCTGTGGAGCGCGGGATTCCTTTCGGGACAGTATTCCGGCGTCGGCCTCCGCAGTGGCGCCGATCCTGTGCTGTTCATCAACAACCCCGACGGTGTCGCCGCCGAAACACGCCGCGGCATGCTCGATTATCTGGGCGAGATGAACAACCTCACGTACCAGAAGCTGTCCGATCCGGAGACCAAAACCCGCATCGCACAGTACGAAATGGCGTTCAAGATGCAGTCCTCTGTGCCGGAACTCACCGACACCAGCAAGGAACCGGAAAGCATCTGGAACCTGTATGGCGACGATGCGAAGAACAAGCCGGGGTCGTTCGCGCATACCTGCCTGATGGCCCGCCGCCTCGCCGAACGCGGCACGAGGTTCGTCCAGGTGTACCATCGCGGTTGGGACGTCCACGGTTCGCTGCCGGAAGTCCTGCCCGCCCAGTGCAAGGAAATCGACCAGGCCTGCTACGCCCTTGTGCAGGACCTCAAACAGCGCGGCATGCTCGAAGATACGCTGGTGATCCTGGCCGGCGAATTCGGCCGCACCGTGTATTCGCAGGGTAAGTTGACGCCCACCGATTACGGCCGAGACCATCATCCCCGCTGCTTCAGCCTGTGGATGGCGGGCGCCGGTATCAAGGGTGGCATCGTGCACGGCGAAACCGACGAGTTCAGCTACAACATCGTGCGCGACCCGGTGCACGTGCGCGACTTCCAGGCCACGATCCTGCACCAGTTCGGCATCGATCACGAACGGTTTTCGTACAAATACCAAGGGTTGGACGTCAAGCTCACCGGCGTGGAAAAAGCGGAGGTCGTAAAGGCGCTCCTTGCCTGAATTTCCTCCACTCGCGCTGGTGGTGGACGAAATTGTCCGCCTTTTGATCGCCTATGCGCTCGCCTTCCCCATCGGATGGGACCGCGAATACCATTCCAACTCGGCGTCCGGTATTCGCACGTTTCCCATCGTTTCGGTGGCCTGCTGCGGCATGATCATGGTGGCGCACGACCTGCCGGGCGCCACCGCCGACAGTTACTCGCGCGTCATCCAAGGCCTGATGACCGGCATTGGTTTTGTCGGCGCCGGCGCCATCATGCGCGAACGCGGGGAAGCCGAGACGATCTCGGGAACTTCCTCCGCGGCCAGCGTATTATCGGTCAGCATTGTAGGAGCTTCCGTCGGTCTCAATGCGTATCACATCGCGATCCCCGTGGCGCTCCTCACCTACATCACGTTGCGCTACATGACGAAGCTAAAGAAGTAGCACCGCCTCACTTATGGACCGCCGGGATGGACGTAAACGCCGCCGTTCCGAACCGCAATCCCAACACCGCTACTGTGCCCGCCGTTGTCGTGACGGACAGCCAGCCGCGGCTTCCCGCGACGCCCGCCATTCCCGATAATTCGCGCAGTGTCACGGCGGTTTTGGCGCGCGCGGCCAACGTCAACGAACTGTTGCCGGTCTGCGCGCCGGACGCGTTGTACGCCACGATGTTGATCTGCGCCGACGCCGTGCTGGGATTGACGATGGCCAGTCCGGTGACGAAATTCACATCGTCGTACACCATCTGCGCGACGGTTGCCGTTTCCACCGCCAGCGGCACCACCGCTTCCTGATCCGCGCGGCCCGCCGCTGTTTGGCGGAACACGCCATAACCCGTCACGCCGTCGGGCAGGAGCGCTTCCACCCAGCCCTGCGTCAGATTGCCCGTATTTTCAAGTTCCAGAACCGCGGTGGCCCTCGGGTTCAAGGCAATCCGATGCGTCGCGCTCGAACCCTGCCCCGGCAGCGTTACCGTGAGCGGCGAACCCGCGGAGTCGAAAAAGTTCAACGTCACCGACGAGGAGTCCGCAGTGGTGTTTGCCAGGTACAGCGATGTGTTCCATCCGCCGCCGAACGCCACTTGCGGCAGCGCGTAAGCCGTGCCGGTAACCACCGGAGTCTGCGTCGCGATGTCGACGCCGATGTTCAACGTTGCGGAATAGCCGCTGTCGGTGCGCACCAGCGTGGCCAGAGCGCGTTCCTTGTTCGCCGCGCCGTTGTACACCGAATCGTTGGCGTTCAGCGTGTCGCGAGTCCGCCCGCGTGTGTTGTACGGCGACTGCGAGAGCACCGTGTCGCTGATCGAATCGTCGAAAAACAACTGCGTAACAAAGTTGCCAACGACCGTAGTGCCGTTGAACGTGCGAATGCGCACGTGGATATGCACCGCTCGGCCGCTGTACCAGCCCGGATAAATGGTCGTAAAGCTGACGGCGCCGGACGTGTTCGAAATCTGGTAGCCGCGCAGGAACTTCTGCCCCACGGTGTTGTTCGCGGCGGCGTCTGAATACAGGCCTCCGGCGTCGCAATGCCAGATGTCCACCCAGGCTCCCTGCAACGCCGCGCAACC
>JAFDVT010000246.1 GCA_018268875.1 Acidobacteriota bacterium | reverse complement strand
GCAACTGCGGCGCCTGGCGAACACCGTGTTCAAGCTGGACACGGCGCTGCGTGGCCTTCCCGGTTCCACCAAGACGCGCGAAGAGGTTGTCACCGCGTCGCTCGCGTATCTGGACGGCCTCGACAACGATTCGCTTCGTGACGATCCGGTGCTCGCTTTTGAGGTGGCCAACGGCTACAGCCATATCGGCAAGGTGCAAGGTTCGCCGCGCAATGCGAACCTCGGCAAGTTCGAACTGGCGCGCGCCACCATCGAAAAATCGCTTCGCGTTCGCGAACTCTATCTCGCCAAGCGCCCCAACGATCTGGACGCGATCGTCAGCGCTTTGGATTCGGCCGCCGACCTCGCCGCGCTGGGCGATTTTCTCGATAACACGCCTCTTGTCGAAAGCAGCTCGAAGCTCGCGCAGGCGTACGCGCAGCGCGCCATGGCAATCGCCGGCGCCACCGCCGCGCACAAGGAAGCCATCGCCGCGGCGCTTGTCAACGTCGGCCTTGCCAACTCCAACGCCGGCCGGCTGGACGACGCCGCGCACTATCTGGACGAGGCCATTCCCATCGCCAAGCAAGCCGCCGCGTGGCGTGTACTGCTGCACGCCAACGGAACCCTGGCCACCGTTCGCAGGCGTTCCGGCGATCTGGATGCGGCGCTGGCTCTTTCCACCGAAGCGCAGGACCTGGTGACGCGTGTGAAGTTCCCCAACGACCGTGCGCGTTTTCAAACCGAGTACGCCCGCCTGACCTTCCGCGCGAACCTGTTCGGCGAGGACGAGACGATCAACCTCGACCGCCGTGCCGAAGGCATCGCACTACATCGGCAAGCGCTTGCATTAGCCGAAAGCTGGATCGCCAAGGACACCAACGACGCCGCGCCTCGCGACATGGTGGGGAAAACCTCGCGCACCCTGGGCGACATGGTGCGCCATTCCGACATGGCGGAGGCGCTGCGAATCTACGAGAACGGGGAACGCACGCTTGCGCCCGTGAACACGGCCTCCGCGCAGCGTGATCGTGCGCGCCTCCTCGCCAAGATGGCGCTGCCCTTGCGAAGGCTGGGCCGCGCTCCGGAAGCCGCCCAGCGACTCGCGAGTTCCGAAGAACTCTTGCGCAAGCTGGGGTTTTATCCGCCCTCCAAGGATCAGTTCGCGCCGGAGGTGGACACGTACATGCAATGCCTCGCGCAGCAGCAGTTCGAAACCGGGCATCCGGCGCAGGCCAAGGCGACCTACCAACAGTTGATGGCATGGTTCGAAGAACGCAAGATGCTGGAACATCCAACGCTTTCCGATGCTACGTCGCTTTCGGACCTGTTTGGGCAGATGCGCAAGACGTACCTCGCGCTTGGCGATCCGGCGTCGGCCGCAAAGATGGCCGCGCGGCAACGGGCGCTGTGGGACGAATGGTCCCGCAAGTTGCCCCGCAATGCATACGTCGAACGCCGCCGCCGCGAAGTGATGGAGTAAGCCTAGTGTGACGCGAGGCGCCGCCGCAGCCAGGCGTGCGCGAACCGCAGATCATGCCGCACGGCGCTTAACGAACGATCGGTGGCGACTGCCGTCTCCTCCGCTGTGAGGCCGCCAAAGTGATGCAGTTCCACCGCGCGCGCCAGGTGGGGACTCTCCGCCGCCAACTCGTCCAACGCTTCGTTCAATTCCAGAAGGTCCACCGGCTTCCATTCGGGACCTTGCATGACGATAGCGGCTTTATCGGAATCCATGCGTTGCATCGTGCCGCCGCGCTTTTCGGTGGCCTTGGCGCGGGCATGGTCCACCAGCAGGCGGCGCATGATCTGCGAAGCGACTGCTAAGAAATGCGCGCGATCGGTAAATGCGGGCGTTTTGCCATGAAATACCCGCATGTACACTTCGTTGACCAGAGCCGTAGGTTGCAGCGTATGCCCGGCATTTTCCTGCCGCATCCGGCCGGCCGCGATGCGGTGGAGTTCCGAATACACCAACGGCATCAGTTCATCGGCAGCGGCGGTATCGCCTTCTCGGATGCGCGCCAGCAGCTGTGTGACTTGCGAATCCAAACCACGAGACTATCACGCTGTTCTCTGCCAGCCTTTCTGCAGAGACGCCGGAAACAACAAAGACCTCCCTTTCGGGAGGCCTTTGCAAGTCAGACGGACCGGAGGTCATCCGGCCGCGATTAGAATACGAACTTTCCGCCCAACTGGATGACACGCGTCGTCGTACCGCGGACGCCGCCTCCGATCATGCCGAAAGTCTGCGAACGGATGTTCAGGTCCACCGAAGCCACATCGGGATTGTAGTGGTTGAACAGGTTGAAGATTTCCGTGCGGAATTCGAAGTAGCTGCGCTCCTTGACCGCGAACCGTTTGTTGGCGGAGAAGTCCGCGTTGAACAGTCCGGGCAGCCGGATGGCGGTGGTGCGCGGCGCGGTGCCGAAACGGCCATAGAACGGCGTGGTCGTACCGGGTTCGAAGATCGTGAACGCGCTGGTGTTGAACCACCGCTTCCACGTGCGGGCCGAACCATCCAGGTTGGAATTCTGGCCGGCCACCACATCGGGGCGGGAGCCCACGCCGGTACCGGTGGTGTCGACACCGTAGCCGATCGGCGCGCCAAAGCCGCTCGCTGCCGTGATGATCGTCGAAACCTGCCAACCCTTGGCAAAGTACGCGCCAATGTTGTGCGAGTTCTTGAAGAACGGAAGCTCGTACAGCACGGTGTTGACGGAACGGAACTTCTGGTCGAATCCGGCGATGGAACGTTCACCCTTCAGGTTGTACAGATCCTGCACCGAACCGATGTAGTTGCCGCCGCCGACCTGTCCGCCGATATCCGTGGGACCGGTAAACGCCCGGGCCCAAGTGAACGCCGACAGTACGGTCAAGCCCGTGGCCATCCGGCGCTCCACCTTCACCTGCAACGAGTGGTAGATCGAATTGCCGATTGCCTTGTCACCCGTTACCGAGCGCAGGAACAACTGATCGGGACGGCGAGCGTTGAGCGACGCCAGACCCGGCGTGCGCGGATCCACGACCTGGATCGGACGGTTGATGTCGCCCAGCGTCGAAACCAGGCGCGTACCCTTGCTGCCGACATATCCGGCGTCGACCACAAAGTTCGCCCAGGTCTTCTTCTGGATGTTGAAGTTCCACTGCTGGATGTAGGAGTCGCGCATGTTCTGGTCGTTCGACACGGCGAAGTTGTACTGGCCCGAGGTGGCCGCGCCGGCAAACGGGTTGTTGAAGAACAGGTTCGGCTGGCCGGTGATGTTGCCCACCACCTGAGCACCAGCAGTCGCCTGGTAGCCTTCCGCCATGGCGAAGATCGCGTTGGAAATCTGCGGCGTGTAGTACATGCCGTAACCCGCGCGAATCACCGCGTCCTTGACGAAGCCCGGCTGGTAGGCAAAACCGAAGCGAGGGCCGAAGTTGTTGCGGTCCGACTGGATCAAGCCACGGCCGTACCGTGAATTCTGCGGCGTCACCGCCACGGTCGGAATCAGACCGTTCTGCTCGATGTTGACGAACTTGTCGTCGCTCTGCGTCATCTTGCCGAAGTAGTCATAACGGAGGCCGAAATTGAGCGTGAAGCGCGGCGTGATCTTCCAGTCGTCGTTGATGTAGTACGCCTGCCAGTAGTTGACGAGATCCGTGTTGGTCACCGCCGGATTCAGGCTGGCGCTGCGAACGAAACCCATCATGAAGTCCGCAAGGGCGCTTCCGGAATAGGTGCCGTCGAACGTAAAGGTGCCACGCGGGTCGCGAGCCTGGTTAAACGTCACCAGACGCCGGGCGATGTCGGCGCCCGCCTTGATAAAGTGCGTGCCGCGCTGCCAGGAAAGGTTGTCCACCACCTGGAAAATGCCGTTGGAACGTTCGCGAGGGCCGATGGTGCGTTGCAGGCCGAAGCTGGACCAGCCACCGTCCGCGCCGCTGATGCTCACCACGGGAGGCCCGAAGAACTTGGGGTCCTTCGAAACCAGCGGCAGTCCCATCTTGTTGGCGATATCGAATTCCGACTTGCCGGTGGTGCCGAACGTTTCGTTCTCGTAGAAGTTGTGATAGCCGCCGCGCAGGTCGTTGACGATCGCCGACGAAATCATGCGCGTGTAGCCCAGGGCAACGTTCTTGGTACGGCCCAGGTTGTCGCGCTGGTCGTTGCCCCAGTACGGCACGCCGGCTTCGAACGTGTCGTTGAACACGAAGCGTCCGAAAATCGAATCCCTGGACGAGAACTGATGGTCGACGCGGGCGTTGTAGTTATTCTGCCGGGATACCGCCGACATCGGCGTGTTGAGGAAGTTGTTGGCGATAACCCGTCCCGCGCCCGTGCTGGCCGAGTTGGGCAGCGGCGTGAAACCGATGTAAGCCAATGCCTGAGGGCTCAACTGGCTGGTCGGAATGATGTTGCCAGGAATCGGCGTTCCGGAAGCGTCCCGGAGCTGGATGGGGGCGCCGGAGCGGGCGTCCACCAACTGGCTGAAGTCGCCGCGGCGGTAGGCTTCCGTGGGCACCGTGCGGAAGCCGGCAACGGCGCCTTGCGCGATCCGTCCGGACTCCCAGTTGAAAAAGAAGAAGGTCTTGTCTTTGCCGTTGTACAGCTTGGGCAGTAGGACCGGTCCGCCGAGGTTCGCGCCGAACTGATTGCGGTTCAGGCGCGGGGGGCGTTCCGACTTGCCGCCGATGGCGTCGTAGGTCTGGGTCAGCGCGTCGTTGCGGTTGAATTCCCAAAGCGTGCCATGGAACAGATTGCCGCCGCGCTTGGTGAGCATGTTGACGTGTCCGCCAGGAGCGCCGCCGGAATCCGCGGAGTAGCTGGAGGTTTCCACTTTGAACTCGGCGAGCGAGTCCACCGAAGGCGAAAACGAATAGGTCATCGCGTCGTAATCCATGACTTCGATGCCGTCCAGAAAGAAGCGGTTGGCCGTATCGCGCGAACCGTTCGCGGAAAAACCGGTGCTACCGAAGGAACTGTCCGCCTGGCCGATCGAACCGCGGCCGCGCCGTACGGTGATCGAACCCGGAGTGCCCGCCTGAGCGCCGGGAATCAATTGTGCGAGCTGAATGAAGTTGCGTCCGTTCAACGGCAGATCGACGATCTTCTGCGAGTCGATCACCGAGCCTACGGTTGCGTTTTCGGTCTGTAGCGTGGCCGCCGAGGCTTCCACGTTGATGGACTCGGTAACGTTGCCCACCTTGATCTGGACGTCCACGCGGGCGGTTACGCCCACCTGCAGTTCAAGACCGGTGACACGTCCGGTCTGAAAACCGTCCTTGGTCGTTTCGAGTGTGTATTCGCCGGCTGCGAGAAATGGGAGCGTATAGCTGCCGACATCGTTGGTAGTAGTTTCGCGAACCGCGTTCGTGAGGCGGCTAACGGCTTTCACTTTCACGTCGGCCACCGGCGCTCCGCTGGTATCCGTAACGATACCCGTGACGGTCGCCGTGGTCTGTTGTGCGAGCAGCAACGGCCCGAAAGCCATTGCGAGTACGAGGCAATGCAAAAGTCTTTGAGTCATTGTGATGGGAAAACCCCTATCGGTGTGCCCCATTATATCCCCCTACGCCGCGCCAGCCTCGGTTGACACGGCTCGTTTCGACCCGATAACATATCCTCGTATCCGGATTTGTAGATGTTTCCGGGTTGATCCGATCCTTTATCAAGCATGCCTACCTCCTATATCTTTTCTTCCGAGTCGGTCGGCGAAGGCCATCCCGACAAGGTCGCTGATACGATTTCCGATGGAATTCTTGACGCCTGCCTGGCGCAGGACAAGTATTCCCGCGTTGCCTGCGAAACCTTCGTCAAGAGCAACGTCGTCGTAGTTGGCGGCGAAATTACCACCAAGTCGAAGTTCGACTACAACGAAATCATCCGCGCCGCGATTCGCGGAATCGGCTACACCAACGATGACGACATCTTCCACGCGGACCGTGTCTTCATCACCAACCTGCTCACCCGTCAGAGCCCCGACATCTCGCAGGGCGTTGACGCCAAGGCGGCGGAAGGCAAGAAGAAGGCGGAACAGGGCGCTGGCGACCAGGGTCTGATGTTCGGCTATGCCTGCAACGAAACGCCGGAACTGATGCCCGCGCCGATCATGTTCGCGCACCGCCTGGGCCGCGAACTCACCGCCATCCGCAAGGCTGGCAAGCTCGCCAAGTGGCTCCGTCCGGACGCCAAGAGCCAGGTTTCGGTGAAGTACGTCGACGGCAAACCCACCGAAATCACCAACGTTGTCATTTCCACCCAGCATTCCTCCGACGTCAAGCACGCGCTGATCGAAGACTTCTGCATCAAGCAGGTGATCAAGAAAGTGCTGCCCGCCGAAATGCTGACCAAGAGCACGGAATATCTGATCAACCCCACCGGCCGCTTCGTGACCGGCGGACCCGAAGGCGATTCCGGCCTCACTGGCCGCAAGATCATCGTCGACAGCTACGGCGGCACGGGCCGTCACGGCGGTGGCGCTTTCTCCGGTAAGGACCCGTCCAAGGTGGACCGTTCGGCCGCCTACATGGGCCGCTACGTCGCCAAGAACGTTGTCGCCGCGGGCCTCGCCGACAAGTGCGAAGTCCAGTTCGCCTACGCCATCGGCTACCCCGATCCGGTCAGCGTCCACGTCGACACCTTCGGCACCAACAAAGTGTCCGAAGACAGCATCATCAAAGCCGTCCAGCAGGTGTTCAGCTTCAAGCCCGCCGACATCGTCAAGCAGTTGAACCTGCTCCGTCCGATCTATTCGAAGACCACCAACTACGGGCACTTCGGCAAGATCGAAGACACCAACTCGATCACCTGGGAAAAGACCGACAAGGCTTCCGCCCTCAAGAAAGCCGCCAAGTAAGAAAGAGGAGCACCTATGAGCACTACCGCTGTAGCTACCGATTTCAAGGTCGCCGATCTCAAGCTGGCCGACTGGGGACGCAAGGAAATCTCCGTCGCCGAGCATGAAATGCCCGGCCTCATGGCAATCCGCGAAAAGTACGCGAAGGAAAAGCCCCTGAAGGGCGTTCGCGTCACCGGTTCGCTCCACATGACCATCCAGACCGCGGTTTTGATCGAAACCCTGGTCGACCTGGGCGCCAGCGTTCGCTGGGCCAGCTGCAACATCTTCTCCACCCAGGACCACGCCGCCGCCGCCATCGCGGAAGCGGGCGTTCCGGTGTTCGCCTGGAAGGGCGAAACGCTCGAAGAATACTGGTGGTGCACGCTGCAGGCCGTCAACCATCCGAACGGCAAAGGTCCGGAACTGGTGGTGGACGATGGCGGCGACGTCACGCTGCTGATCCACAAGGGTTACGAACTCGAAAACGGTTCCGACTGGGTGAACACCCCGTCCGGCAGCCATGAAGAGTCTGTGATCAAGGACCTGCTCAAGAAGGTCTACGCCGAAAATCCCAAGCACTGGCACAATATCGTGAAGGACTGGAAGGGCGTTTCCGAAGAAACGACGACCGGCGTTCACCGCTTGTACAAGATGCAGCAGGAAGGCAAGCTGCTCGTGCCGGCCATCAACGTCAACGATTCGGTGACCAAGTCGAAGTTCGACAATCTGTACGGTTGCCGCGAATCGCTGGCCGACGGCATTAAGCGCGCCACCGACGTGATGGTTGCGGGCAAGGTCTGCGTCGTTTGCGGTTACGGCGACGTGGGTAAGGGCTCGGCGCGTTCGCTCCGCGGCCTCGGCGCCCGCGTCATCGTGACGGAGATCGACCCCATCAACGCCCTGCAGGCGGCGATGGAAGGTTACGAAGTCACGACGGTTGAGGACACCCTCGGCCGTGGCGACATCTACGTCACGACGACGGGCAACGTCGACGTGATCACGCTGGACCACATGTCGAAGATGAAGGATCAGGCGATTGTCTGCAACATCGGTCACTTCGACAATGAGATCCAGGTGGACAAGCTGAACGCCGACAAGTCGGTGAAGCGCACCACGATCAAGCCGCAGGTGGACATGTACACGTTCTCCAACGGCAACAGCATCTTCATGCTGGCGGAAGGACGTCTGGTGAACCTCGGTTGCGCCACCGGCCACCCGAGCTTCGTGATGTCGAACAGCTTCGCCAACCAGACGCTGGCGCAGTTGGATCTCTGGAAGAACAAGGACGTCTACAAGGTCGGCGTCTACACGCTTCCGAAGGAGCTCGACGAAGAAGTCGCGCGGTTGCACCTGGCGAAGATCGGCGTAAAGCTGACGACCCTGACCCCCGCCCAGGCCGACTACATCGGCGTGAAGGTGGAAGGTCCGTACAAGCCGGAACACTACCGCTACTAAGTCAGTGATAAAACAAGGAAGCCGGGTTCACCGAAAGGCGGCCCGGCCTTTTTATTGCAAGTTCATTGTCTCATGTGCGGTCTTCGGCGATAAATCCGCCGTTTTTTTGTCCATAGGCAAGAATGAGCAGATTTTTGATCTTTGCTACTTTGCTCTTCGCCGCCCGGGCGGAAGCTGTGGAACTTTGGGGCGGCGCTACTGGTGGTTGGCTGTTTACATCCGACGCCGATGTTGGTTTCCCCGGACGGACTGGAGGAACTTCCTACACGTTCCTGAAACGAGCTTCATTTGGTCCGGCGATCGCTGTGCGAGGGCTTCCCTGGGGTCTGTCGGTGGAAGCCTCCGCCTTTCGTAGGGGTGCGAGACGCGATGAATCCGACGGTTTGGCGAATATGACTAGGGACGGTTTTCATTTTCCGATTTGGGAGGTCCCGTTGATTGTCAGTCGTCGGCTCGCTCCGGCTGATGCGCGCATCCGGCCCACGATTGGCGCGGGGGCCACCTTGCGAATTCTGGGTCGCGGCGAGGTCAACCGTCTGGAGTACTCGACGTTTCCCAACACGCCGGTATACCGAACTCGCTTTTCGGCGACGCCCGACGCGCCGATGCAGACGGGCCTATCCGTCCAAGGCGGCGTGGATTTCAAGATAGGGTCACGCTGGCTGCTGACGCCGGGTGTTCGCTACACCCACTGGACCTCGCAGCGCTTCAAGACCACCACCGAGCAAGTCGATTTCGTACTGGGACGCCACTTGCGCATCCTGCCCTGGCAGCGTTGACTACTCGACCGGCAACGAATCTTCCGATGGAATGGGCGGGATCGGCTTTGTCCTGGTTCCCGTTCGTGGACCTTCCCTTCGGTCTCTTCCGCCGAGCATGGCAACAAGCAACGCCTGAGCCGCCGGTTCTCCGCGAACGATTTTCCAACTCCGGAACGCTACCGCCACAGAGCTCACCAGACTGACGACTTCCGTGGGCTTCCAGTCCTTCGAGACGTTGTAATCCGCCTCGTTCCGCTGATGTTGGATCTGCACAAACGTGTCGGCGACAACGTGAAGATGAATCGCGATCGCCTGTTCCCGACTTGTGGGAGGATTGCCCGCGAAGTACGTCTTCAGTTCGTTGACGCTCGCTTCACACGCGGATCTCATCCGTCCATGTTCAAAGACTCGTCCCAACGCTGCTCGCAACGCCTCCTGTCTCCAATTCGATGTCGCATCGTCGATCAGGAGATGAAACAGCGCATAGTAGGCTGTCGAGATAGCGCGGCTGAGATGAGTCTGTCCGTATTTGTCTGCGGGAAGGCTGGCAAGGTGCCCGGCCAACTGAAGCAAGCCGTCGGCACGACTGAGCATTTAAGACGCGAGCGCCTTCTGATTCAGTTCCGCCTGTTCCGCTTCGCTGCGGAAATTAAAGTAGGGGTAAACACCCCAGTTTTCTGCGGGCTGCACGACGAAGTCGATCATCTTCGACGCTCGATCCGTGACCTGGAAAAGATTCTCTCTTTGGCTGCTCGCGGCGTTGGAGAGAATCACCATGAAGAACACTGACGGCCCGCCATTCCAGTCTTCACCGAATGTGTAACTCACATCGACGACATCCGGCTTTAGGCACCGCACGGCTCGTTTCACCGCCGCTTTGAATTTTGCTGGCTGCGAGAACAGAATCGGGGCGTACATATTCAATTATTATCTGGCTGCCTTCTACCTCGGCAACTCCGGCAACCGGTGTCGTACCGTCGACTGCCACTTCTCAATCGGAGGCGCGCCAATCCCTGCGAAGAACCGTGCCAGATCCGCCTCCAACGCCTTCCGTTGCTTGGCGTATTGCGGATCGTCGATCAGATCCTTATCTTCGCCAGGATCTGCTTCCAGGTCGTACAGCTCCGACGGATATCCTTCCACCCGCTGCACGAGCTTCAGGTTCCTGGTGCGAACCGCCCGCACGTACTCGTATTCGAAGTACAACCGGTCGCGCTTCGGGACCTTGCCGTCGCCTCGCAACAACCCCGCGTAACTCTGGCCGGGCTGCGTCTTCAACATCCGGTACGGCACATGCAGATAGTCGAGCAGAGTCGGAAAAAAGTCATAGGACGACACCATCGCCGGCTCGACCCTCGGCTTGCCCGTCATCGCCGGATGATTCCAGATCATCGGCACACGGATCGACTCCTCGAACATGTTGAACGGCCTCGTGCCGTTGCCTTTGCCCCAAATGCCGTGCTGCCCCGCGTTGTATCCCTGGTCCGCCGTGAAGATCACCAGCGTCTCCCCGCGGACGCCCATCTCCTCCAACTTGCGAACCACCCGGCCGACATTGGCATCGGCCGCCGTAATCAGCGACGAGTATCCGTGTTTCGCCGCTCGATTGCGGATGAACTGCGCCAGGCGTAGTTCGACGCCCTTGCGGGGAGGCAGATCCGGATAGTCGGGGAACTTCGAATCCTTGTATCCGTCGGAATACGCGGCGGGCGTGGCATCGAATGGCGTATGCGGCGCATAAAAAGGCACAAACAGGCAGAACGGTCCTTGCTTGCCGCGCTGTTTCTCAAGAAATTCCAGTGCATAATCGCCGACCGTATCGGTTTTGAACCGGTCCGGCTTCACCTTCTGCCCGTTGTGTACGAACTCTGGACTCAGATACGTCCCGCCGCCGCCCGGCACCGTCGACCAGTCGGAGAATCCCTGCTGGGGCGTCGCGTCGTTGCCCATATGCCACTTGCCGGAGAACCCCATCGTGTATCCGGCGCCGTGCAAATGTCCGGCCCACGCCGGCAAACCGTCGAGCCACGCTTTGGATTCCTCGCCGTAAGAACTGATCGGCATCAGCCAGTCCTGGATGCCATGCGTGGACGGCAACGTTCCGGTCATATAGGTCATGCGGCTCGGCGAACACACCGGCGTCGCCGCAAACGCGTTCAGGAACCGGACGCCTGTGCGAGCCAGGGCGTCGATGTTCGGCGTGTGGATGTCCTTTGCGCCATACGCGCCGGTGGCCCACGCTCCATGATCGTCGGTCATGAAGATCACCACGTTGGGACGCCGTACAGGCGCGGCGGTAAGTGCTGCGGCGCCGCTCAAGGTGGCGAGCAACGTCCGGCGTGACATCTGCATCTCGGTCATCGCCTCATTAGAACTGAATTTTCATGACAAACTCAAACACCCGCGGATCAAGGGCCGTCGTGATCGTCCCAAATGCGGCATTGCCAAAGCTGCCGTTCGGGTTGCCCAGCGGCGGCGTGTTCGTGACGTTGAACGCCTCGGCGCGGAGTTCCAGACGAAGCCGCTCATTCACCGGAATGATCTTGCCGATCATCACGTCCAATGTCTTATAGCCGGGTCCAACCACCGGGTTGCGCGAACTGTTGCCAATCGTGAACTGCGGCGCCTGCGTGAAGGCCGCCGTGTTGAACCACCGTCCCACGCTGCGGTCGTCCGCGGCCAGCACAGGCGAACTCACACGATTCGGCCGCTGAATTCCAAACCCCGCGAATGAATTCAAGTTCGTCGCCTGCGTCACCGCTACGGGACTCCCCGACTGTGCGCGCGCGATGCCGCCAAGCTGCCAGCCGCGCCATTCGTACACAAAGCCCGACGAAACAACATGCGGGATGTTGCCCGTGGACACGTCCTTTTCGAGACGCTTGTTGAAGCTGTCCGCGGCCTGAAAGTTCGCGACAGGACCCGTCAACACCGCCGAATCGAACACCGCGCCGGCATCGTCGATCAAGCGCGAAAACGTGTACGCCGCCGTAAACGTCAGCCCGCGTGCGAACCGCTTCTCGATGCGCGACTGGAACGCGTGGTACGTCGAATGTCCCACGTTGTTGCGGTACAACGTCACCGTCGTAAATCGCGGATACGGCCGCAGCAGTTGCCCGCGAGCGATGGTCGCCGTGCCGAGCGATGTGTTGCCCGGGATCTCGCCGAAATATGGATTGGTCACCTGCTGCGTCAGTTGCGACCCCAGTCCCAACTGCTCCACCGTCAGTTGATTCAGGTTCACATCGGGCACGCCCAGGCGCGTTAGCTTCGAACCCAGATAGCCGGCCTCGACGCTCCAGTTTGCGCCGAACGTCTT
>JAFDVT010000245.1 GCA_018268875.1 Acidobacteriota bacterium | reverse complement strand
TATTTCCGGATCACCGACACGTCGGGCCAGGGATTGAACGACGCGGCGCCCGACATCGCTGTCGAAACGTCCGGCGGGCTTGTGGACAGCATCACCGCGTCGCCCGACGGCGGTGGACTCTATCAGGCCTACATCCGTCCGGGCCGTCCGGCGGGAACGTATTACTTCCTGATCAAAGCCGGGTCCCTGTCGTACCGCTTCCCGGTAGTTGTTCAATAGAAGAGTGAATCTACAGCACCTGCCGGAACCGGGATCGCGCATCGGCGTCGCGGTATCCGGCGGTGCGGACTCCACGGCTCTGTTCCTGTTGTTGCAAGAACTAGGCCGGTACGAGTTGTGCATCGTCCACGTCAACCACGGGTTGCGCGGCGCGGAATCGGATGCGGATGAAGCGTTCTGCCAAAGGTTGGCCGAACGCTTTTCCGTTTCCTTCCACGTCACGCGAGTGAAGCACGGTGACAGCGGCGTCAATCTGGAAGAGGATGCCCGCGAGGCCCGGCTCGCCTTCTTCCGCAATTTAGTAGACCAAGGCACAGTGGACTGCGTCGCGACGGCCCATACGCGTGACGATCAGGCGGAAACCGTGTTGTTCCGGTTCCTGCGTGGGGCGCATTGCACGGGCCTCGCCGGGATCCTGCCGGTATACGCGGAAGGCTGGCTCGTGCGGCCACTGCTCGACACGCCGCGCGAGGAACTCATCGCTTATTTACAAAACAGAGGCGAACGTTGGCGGGAAGACGCATCGAACCGCGATCTGGAATTCCGCCGCAATCGCATCCGCCATGAACTGTTGCCGCAACTGAAACGGGATTGGAATCCGGAACTGGTTCGCACGCTGGCCCAGGCGGCGCAACTGGCGCGCGAGGACGAGGAGTTCTGGAAGTCCTATACGGACCAGATCGCTTCGGCAATTTTCGTAACAAAAGGGAACAGCCGTGTCATTGAAGCGTCTAATCTATTGTCACAACCAGTAGCGGTGGCGCGGCGTTTGGTCCGGTGGGTGTTGGAACGGACCCAAGCGAACACCAGGCAGACGGAGTACAAGCACGTGGAAGCGGTGCTGGCTTTGGCAAGGCTCGCCGAAGGACATGGACGAGTCATCTTACCTGGGGCCGACGTAATGCGGTCGTTCGAATGGCTCCGGTTTGCGCCGTGGCAGCCAGAGGCGGACGGCGGCATCGATCGTCTCGCGGCGAGGAACGTGGAGGTGCCCATGAGAGTTCCCGGCGAAGCCACCGCACCGGATGGCAGCGGCGTACGCGTTACGGTTGCGGCAGCGGACGCACGCTGTGGAAATGATACAGTAAAGGCATCGGACGGTCTGATTTGCGTTGAGGAAGCGGAATTCG
Source organism: Acidobacteriota bacterium (assembly GCA_018268875.1). Taxonomy (GTDB): domain Bacteria; phylum Acidobacteriota; class Terriglobia; order Bryobacterales; family Bryobacteraceae; genus F-183. The sequence goes on along the minus strand of JAFDVT010000245.1, from coordinate 3,192 downwards.
ACCATATTGTCTTGAGAAGCTGGAAGCCAGGCGACCGGTACCGGCCTTTGGGGAGCGCCGAGCCCTTAAAGATCAAGACTTTATTCCAGGAATGGCGGATCCCTCTATGGGATCGGGCCACTTGGCCGATTATAACGATAGGTAACCAGATCGTTTGGGCTCGGGAATTTGGCCCTGCGCATGAAAGGGCTGCCAGTGGACGGGATTGGGAATCGCGGGCTGGAACAACCGGAACAACAACAAGATTGCTCCGGATTGAGCGAAACGTTTGAATCGCAAAGCCGTGAACATCCGTCCTATTTGGTGTAAGAGTCGGGAGTATAAATGAATTCGAACGTCAAGACGGCAATATTCTGGATCGTAATTATCTGCGTTGCGGTTCTGCTCTGGGCCGTGGTGAGCAAAGGTGGCAAAACCACTATCCAGACGCTGACCTTCAGCGAGCTGATGCGCGAAGTAGACGCGGGCAAGATTGAATCGGCCGTCATCAATGGGGCGACCGGTGACGTCTCGGGCAAGTTTAAGGGCGTGGAGACGGAGTTCCGCTCGTCAACGCCGCTTGGTTACAACACGTTGTACGACAAGATGCTCGAAAAGGGCGTCAAAGTCACGACGCAGAAGGAAGGCGGCAACCAGTGGGTATCCCTGCTGGTGAACGCGATTCCGATTTTCCTCCTCATCGCATTCTGGATCTTCATGATGCGCCAGATGCAGAGCGGCGGCAACAAAGCGCTGAGCTTTGGCAAAGCGCGCGCCCGTCTGCATTCGTCGCAACAGAAGAAAGTGACGTTCAAGGACGTCGCGGGTGTCGAAGAAGCGAAGGAAGAGCTGCAGGAAATCATCGAATTTCTGCGCGAGCCGCAGAAGTTCCAAAAGCTGGGTGGCCGCATTCCCAAGGGCGTGCTGCTGATCGGGCCTCCCGGAACGGGTAAGACGTTGCTTGCCCGCGCGATCGCGGGTGAGGCGAACGTGCCGTTCTTCTCGATCTCCGGTTCGGACTTCGTGGAAATGTTCGTGGGCGTCGGCGCGAGCCGCGTGCGCGACCTGTTCGAACAGGGCAAGAAGAACGCGCCCTGCATCATCTTCATCGACGAAATCGACGCGGTCGGCCGCCATCGCGGCGCGGGCCTCGGCGGTGGTCACGATGAACGCGAACAGACGCTCAACCAGTTGCTGGTGGAAATGGACGGCTTTGAGTCCAACGAAGGCGTCATTCTGGTCGCCGCGACGAACCGTCCCGACGTTCTCGATCCGGCGCTGCTGCGTCCCGGCCGTTTTGACCGCCGCGTGGTGGTCGGACTGCCGTCGATGACCGGCCGCGAACAGATCCTGAAGGTCCACACGAAGAAGATCCCGCTCGGCGACGACGTCGACTTGAGCGTGATTGCCCGTGGTACGCACCGGTTCGCCGGCGCGGACCTGGCCAACCTCGTGAACGAGGCCGCGCTGCTGGCCGCGCGTCACAACCGCAAGGTAGTGACGATGTGGGACTTCGAAAACGCCAAGGACAAGGTGCTGATGGGCGCCGAGCGGCGTTCGCTGCAGGTGACCGAGGACATCAAAAAGGCCACGGCATACCATGAGGCGGGCCACGCTCTGGTGGGCTTGCTGACGCCCGATGCGATGCCTCTGCACAAGGTGACGATCATCCCGCGCGGTATGGCGCTGGGCGTGACCAAGTTCCTGCCGCAGGGCGATATGCTGAACATGACTCGCAAACAGGCGGAAGCGCAGATTGCGATGTGCATGGGCGGCCGCGTTGCCGACGAGATGTTCAATCATCACCAGGACACTGGCGCCAAGATGGACATCGAACAGGCCACCGACATCGCTCGCTCGATGGTGTGCGAATGGGGCATGAGCGACCTTGGTCCTCTCGCCTACGGCAAGCGTGAAGAACAGATCTTCCTGGGCCGTGAAATCGCCCAACACCGTGACTTTTCCGAGTCCACGGCGATGAAGATCGACGAAGCGATCCGCGCGTTTGTCGATTCCGGTTACGACAAGGCCAAGGGCCTCATTTCACAGCATGCCGAAGCGATGGTCCGCATCGCCGACGCGCTGATGGAACGCGAGGTTCTGGATGCGTCCGAAGTCCGGATGCTGATCGACGGCCAGACGTTGCCGAAGATGCAGAATCCGCGGTCGTCCTCCGGTGGCGGCGTAGCCGACATCATCAAGCCCGAATCCGCTCCCGGCGGTGGCCGTCCGATCATCGGACCGCAACCGGCGTAACAATGTCCCTTCCGAAAATTCCGAGGTTTCCCGTCTACCTGTTCGACGTAGACGGGACCCTCGTGGACTCCGCCCCCGACATCTGCGGGGCAATCCAAACCGTCATTCAAAAACGTGGCCGGCTGGATGTAACCGACGAATTCCTTCGTGGCTACATCGGCCGGCATTTGGACGATACCTTCGCCGACCTGGGGTTCGACCCTTCGGAGTTCGGACAGTTGCTCGAAGATTACCGCGCGGTGTACCCATTGCGCGGGCATTCGTCGACCAAGCTCTATCCGGGCGTCGTCGAGATGCTCACGGGTCTCAACCACGGGTGCCGCAAAAGCACCGCGACCACCAAGCATACGCGCACGGTGCTGAGCGTGTTTGAGAAGTTCGAACTGTTGCCGTACTTCGATCACGTGCAGGGTACGGACGGCTTTCCGGCCAAGCCCGCGCCGGACGTGATCCTCAAAAATCTGGAAGTCCTGCAGGTGAAGCCGGAAGATTGCCTCATGATCGGCGATGCCTGGACGGATATGGAAGCGGCGCGCGCGGCCGGGGTTCCGGTGTGCGCGGTGACGTACGGCTACGGGGCTCGCGAAGACCTCGCCAAGTACAGTCCGGATTTCTGGCTCGAAGATCCCCGGCAACTGCTCTAACCTCTTTACTGAAGTTTTCGCTTGACTATTCGCTCGCGGCCGGTGAATACTCAAGCAGGAACTTCACTATGCTGACGCCCAATACGTTCGTCCTCACCAGAACCTTCCGCAAGCCTCCGGAAAAGGTGTTCGCGGCGTTCTCGGATCCCGATAAGAAGCGCCGCTGGATGGCCAGCGGGCACGACCACCAGGTGGACCATTACACGTCCGACTTCCGCGTCGGCGGCCACGATGCCGCGCAGTACCGCCTTTCGGACAAGACGCCGTTTCCTGGCGTGATCATGACCTCGGACGAGATTTATCTGGACATCGT
>JAFDVT010000244.1 GCA_018268875.1 Acidobacteriota bacterium | reverse complement strand
TGACTCTGGACGACTTTATCCGGGAGCAGGCGGCCTTGGCCGACGCCGCCCTGAACCGCTGGACTCCCGCCGAAACCAGCGCGCCCGAAACCATCCACAAAGCGATGCGTTACAGCCTGTTTGCAGGCGGCAAACGCATCCGGCCGCTGCTCTGCCTCGCGTCGGCCAAAGCGGTGAATCCCAATGCGGCGGGCGTCGAAAACGCGGCCATCGCGCTCGAACTCATCCATACCTAGTCGCTGATCCACGACGATCTGCCGGCGCTCGATAACGACGATCTGCGGCGCGGACGCCCGACCAATCACAAGGTGTTCGGCGACGCGATGGCCATCCTTGCCGGGGATTCGCTGCTGACGCTGGCCTTTGAAGTACTGTCCAAGCTGCCGGGGACGCCGGACAAAACCAAGGTCGCCCTGATCGCCGAACTCGCGACCGCTTCGGGCACGGTGGGAGGCATGATCGGCGGCCAGGTGCACGACATCGAAGGGGAACGCCAGAAGCCTACCGCCGAACTGCTGGAACGCATTCACCGCGCCAAGACCGGAGCCTTGCTTCGCGCCAGCGTACGCATGGGCGCAATCTATGCGGGCGCCACCGAAGCCCAGTATCAGGCGCTGTCGAGCTACGGCGAACACATCGGCCTCGCGTTCCAGATCGTCGACGACATTCTGGACGTCGAACAATCCTCCGAAGAACTGGGCAAGACCGCCGGCAAAGATCAGGCGCAGGAAAAGATCACGTTCCCGGCCGTGTACGGACTGGCGAAGTCCAAAGAAATGGCCGAAGCCGAACGTCTGGCCTCGCATGAGGCGCTGGCGTCCTTTGGCGAGGAAGCGCGTTGGCTGCGCGAGATCGCCGACCTGGTTGTGCATCGGAAGAGTTAGTGAAACTTCGCGCGGATCAACTGCTGGTGGATCGAGGCCTCGCCGAATCGCGCGAAAAGGCCAAGGCGTTGATCCTGGCCGGAGCGGTTCGCGTCAACGGGCAGCGCGTCGACAAACCGGGCCACAACATTGCCGGCGATGCGCAGGTGGAAGTCACGCAGAAGCTGAAGTACGTCTCGCGCGGCGGGCTGAAACTCGAGGGCGCACTCGCGCAGTTCCACATCGACCCGGCGGGCATGACCTGCCTCGACATCGGCGCGTCCACCGGCGGTTTTACGGACTGTCTGTTGCAGAATGGCGCCGCGCACGTCTACGCGATCGACTCCGGAACGTCGCAACTGGACTGGAAGATTCGCAGCGACCCGCGCGTCACCGTAAAAGAGCATTACAACGCGCGGCACCTGAATCCCGGCGATTTTCCGGGGAAAATCGACCTTCTTGTGTGTGATGTATCATTTATTTCGGTCACGCTGGTGCTGCCTCCCGCGCTTGCCTTATTGCATGAGTTGAGCCAGATGGTTATCCTGATCAAACCGCAATTCGAGGCCGGCCGGGCGCAAGTAGGCAAGGGCGGCATCGTACGCGACCCCGAGGTGCACCGCGACGTCTGCGCCCGGATCGAGAGATTCGTGCAGGAAACTTTGGCTTTCGCGAACACCTCCATCATCCCGTCGCCGATCCTTGGCGCAGAAGGCAATCAGGAGTTCCTATTGCATGCCCGCCGTTGAATCCGTTTGCGTATTTTCCAAACCGAACATCGCGGATGCGCACGTCATCGTTCCGGAATTGCTGCGCTGGCTCGAAGCCCGCGGCATCCAGACGCGCATCGACCGCCAAACCGCTGTCTACGCCGGACGCGAACAGGGTTTCGACCGCGAAGACCTTGTCGATAACACGCAGATGGCCATCGTGCTGGGCGGCGACGGTACGCTGCTTGCCGCCGCGCGCGCCGTCGGTGGCCGCGACATCCCCCTGCTCGCCGTCAATCTCGGAAGCCTCGGCTTTCTCACCAGCATCACGCTCGATGCGATGTACCCCGAACTGGAACGCGCCTTAAAGGGCGACTTCCGCATCGGCGCGCGCCGCATGCTGCACTGCGAGGTGGTTCGCAACGGCGAAGTCATCGGCCGCTACGAAGCATTGAACGACGTCGTGTTTTCAAAGGCCGCGCTCGCCCGCATGGTGAATCTCGACGCCTGGGTGGACAACCACTACGTCTGCCGTTACCGCGCCGACGGACTGGTGATTTCGACGCCCACCGGTTCCACGGCCTATTCGCTGTCGGCCGGCGGACCCATCGTCTATCCCACGGTGGAGGCCCTTTGCCTGACGCCGATTTGCCCGCATGTTCTGACCAACCGCCCGGTGCTTCTGCCGGGCTCCAGTGTGATCCGCATCGACGTCCTGGACGACGACGATTCCCTGTTCCTCACCGCCGACGGCCAGGTGGGCGAACCGGTAAAGAAGAACGATCAGGTACGCTGCCGCGTATCGGACAAAGTCGTCCGCCTGATCCGGCCTCCACAGCTTCGCTTCTTCGACGTACTCCGCGCCAAATTGAAATGGGGGGAACGGTAGTTCGATGTCGTTTCTGAAAAACATCTCGTTAACCGGCTGGATCATCATTGGCCTTGTGGCCGGCATCGCAGTGGGACATTTCACGCCCGAGGTGGGCAAGAACATGTCCATCTTTGCGAACATCTTTCTGCGCCTGATCAAGTCGATCATCGCGCCGTTGCTGTTTGCCACCCTCGTGCACGGCATGGCCGGCACCGGCGACATCAAGGCCATGGGACGCATCGGCGCCAAGGCGATCGCATACTTCGAAATCCTGACCACCATCGCCCTGTTCGTCGGCCTCGGCTTTGTGAACTTCTTTCAGCCCGGCGTGGGCGTCCAAGTGACCGAAGCGGCCAAAGCAACGATTCCCCAAACCAAGCCGCAAAGCCTGCAGCAGATCCTGGAACACACGTTTCCGACCTCGGTGATTCAGGCCATGGCGGAAGGCGAAGTGCTACAGCTTGTCGTGTTCACGTTCCTGTTCGGCGCCGCCTGCGCGGCCATCGGCGCGCGCGCCAAACACGTCGTGGATTTCTGCGAAAGCCTCGCGGAAGTGATGTTCCGCTACACGAAGTACGTCATGTACCTGGCGCCGCTCGGTGTGTTCGGCGCTATCGCCGCCACGGTCGGCCAACGCGGACTCGCGGCCCTGATCCCTTTGATCAAGCTGGTCGGAACCTTGTATGCCGCTCAGGTGTTCTTCGTCGTCGCCGTGCTGGTGCCCACGATGATGCTTACCAAGGTGCCGGTGAAACGCTTCTGGACCTTCGCAAAAGAGCCGTTCATCATCGCGTTCACGACGGCGTCCAGCGAATCGGCGCTGCCCCGCGCGCTGCAGAACATGCAAAGCTTCGGCGTACCCAAGCACATCGTGTCGTTCGTGTTGCCCACCGGTTACAGCTTCAACCTGGACGGTACGACGCTCTACCTTGCGCTGGCCGCCGTGTTCTGTGCGCAAGTGGCGGGCGTCGAACTCGACCTGGGACGCCAGATCGTCGTTCTATTGACCCTGATGTTGACGTCCAAGGGCGTGGCTGGCGTACCTCGCGCATCGCTGGTGGTGCTGTCCGGAACTCTCGCAACGTTCGGCATTCCGGCCGAAGGCATCGGCCTGATTCTCGGCGTCGACGCATTCATGGACATGGCTCGAACCTCGGTAAACGTGCTGGGCAACTGCCTGGCCTCCGCCGTCGTCGCTCGCTGGGAAGGCATCACCTTCCCGACGCACGAGGAACCAGTGGCCCCTCCAACCCCGATGGCGGTGGCGGCCGACGCATAAAGGATCAGGGCGCGAGGCGATCGATGCGCCACGCGCCGTTTTCCCTGGTGTACCGCAGGCGGTCGTGCAGACGGCTTTGCCGCCCCTGCCAGAACTCGATCGTGCGCGGTTCTACCACATAACCACCCCAGGCTTCGGGGCGCGCCGGCGGATTTTGACCGGTAAATTCTACTTGCGCCCGCGCAAACCGTTCCTCCAGCCATTCCCGTCCCGGTATGATTTCGCTCTGCGGCGATATGGTCGCGCCAATTTGTGCGAGTAAGGGCCGCTGCGCGAAGTATTGTTCCGATTCCTCGCGTGGAACTTTTTTAACCATGCCGGAAACTCGCACCTGACGTTCCAACTCGTTCCAAAAAAATACCAGCGCCGCCTTCGGATTTTCCTTGAGTTGTCGTCCCTTGGCGCTATGATAGTTCGTAAAGAAAACGAAGCCGCTATCGGCAAGTCCTTTGAGGAGTACGATTCGAGCCGAAGGTTCTCCGTCTAAACCGCACGTGGCCAGCGTCATCGCGTTGGGCTCCCGAAGCCCGGATGCGACCGCCTGGTCGAACCAAAGGCCGAACTGCACAATCGGATCCGGGTCCACATCCGCAATTTGGAGAGTGGCTTGCTTGTATTCCTCGCGAATTTGTTGAAACGTGGTTTGCATTGGATCGCGTCTCGTTCAGGGGGTCGCTTCCAGAGTAATAAATCGAAACATCCATTGATATGGATGCGAGAGTTCCTGCGCCCACGTGGGTTTATTGAACCACGGAGGGAGAAAGGGTATGCATGATGCTGCATAAAAATAGGAAGTTGGGAGTTGTAATATTCGGCCTCGCCACCGCGGCGATGGCTTTTGCAAATGCGTCGGGCGCGCCGGCCGGGGCTAGTGGCGCACCAGGCGATGGTACATGTCTTGCTTGTCATTCGAACACGGCATTGAACTCCGGTGGGGGCAGTCTCACCATTGCAATGCCGGGTGGCGCGACAACATACACGCCAGGGCAAACGTACAGGATGCGGGTTACGCTCGCCGATCCAACCGCCGCCCGCTGGGGTTTTAGTCTGACGGTCCGGAAAGAGTCGAGTACCGATTTCGTGGGCTCTTTCGCCGTGCCGTCCGAACCTACGACGCGCGTCATTCAGTTAAACGGAACCAATCGTTACGCCACGCATTCGCCCAACGGCACCTTCCGCCAGCAGGCCAGCCAGGCGGCTTGGGAAGTGGATTGGACCGCCCCCGCCGCGGGAACCGGTTCGGTGCGCTTTTACGCGGCAGGCAACGCCGCCAACAACAACGGGCTCGCCGATGGAGGCGACAAGATCTATACCGGAAGTCTGTCGATTGCCGAAGCCTCTTCGGGGCCGGTGTCGATCACTCCTGGCAACACCGTAATCCCGCAGTTTGTCTTCGGTGGCGGTTGGACATCGTCGCTGTATTTCACCAACAACACCACGTCGCAAGTCGCATTCCCGGTGCGGTTCTATAACGATTCCGCCGCCGACATGTCGTTTGCGGGAGGTTCCACCAAGCAACTGCAGATCCCGCCCAAAGGCACGGCGCTGATTCAGGCCCAGAACACCGGAAGCCTGACCCAGGGCTGGTCTACTTTCGACCTCCCGACAGGCGTCACCGGTTACGGCGTGTTCCGCCAGGCCGCCGACGGACGTCCCGATCAGGAAGCGGTGGTGCCGTTTGCCGCGTCGTCCGGAACCCGCGCGTCGTTGACCTATGACGAATCCAACCTCGTCACGGGCGTCGCGCTCTGGTACAACGGGACGCAATCGGCCACCGTCACCATCACCGCTCGCGATGAAGGAGGCAACCAGATCGGTACCGGAACCATCACGATGCAGCCTGGAACCAAGACGGCGTTCGCGTTGTCGGATCGCGTGGCTGCGGTCTCCGGCAAGCGTGGACTGGTGGAATTCACCACCTCCGCCGGCAACATCGCGGTGTTGGGCCTGCGTTTTGCGACCGCGGCGTTCACGTCGATCCCGGCCGCGCCGTAAGCCGAAGTCCTTCGTGTAATGACGAAATCCCCCACGGTCCCAAAGGCCATGGGGGATTTTCTTTTGCTGGTTAGTAACTGACGCGAATCGAACCCGGCCGAGTCACCCAGAAGTTCGGCGCCGACGTGGACCCGCCCGCCGCCTGCCGTAGATCGGGCTGATTGGCCTGAATCCGCACGAATTTGCCTTGAAACTGCGGCCCTTCGTAAATCTCTACGGTTCGCACGCGGCCGTTCAACCGCACCGAACCAATGCTCGACACCGGCATACTGGGCACGTTGTCGCCCGCTCCGAAACACTTCGATTGGCCGCGAAAATTGGCTTCGTTGTAAAAACACACGCCATCGGCAACGGTGTTCGCCGACGCAGCAGCGCCGGCTGTGCCGCCGCGCGCCGGAATGCTCAGAACTTTGTTTTCCTCCACCGTCGTTTCGAACCGTTGCCCGTCGAACTGATACACGAGTTGCAGTATTTTGTCGGCGCCGCGCGCCGGATCGGTTCCCATGATGGCGTTGCCCACCGTAATGTCCAGGCGGTTGTCCTGCACCAGATTGGCCAGCACCCCGGTGACGTTGGCCATCCTGCCGGGCGCGCCCCAGTGCGCACTCAGAATGTACAACCCGCGCATCGGAACCACCGCATCCGGCAACCGCAGAAACGCGTTTTCATCCACCCGGGTTTCCATCCTGCGGCCCTGGTATTCGTAGGCGACACGCAGTTCTTTCACGGTCGCGGGCGCGGGGTCGGAACCGCCCATCGCCTGGTTGGTGATCTGCAGATCGACGCGGTTTCCCGTCACTTTGCCTTGCAACAGACTGGTGACGTCGATGATGCGCCGCCCCTGCCCGTAGGTCGCGGCCAGGATGCGAAGCTCACCGCTGCCGTTTGCCGATGTACCGGCGGCGGACGCCGTACCCGGAGTGCCGATCGTCACCGTGTCGCCGTCGCGCCATTCGCCATGGTGGAACCGCCCGTTCAAGCGATAATAGACCCGCAACAGGCGAGGCCCGCCCAAGGGCGCGCCAAAGGTACCCGAGGCCACGGGAATGGTAACGCCGCCCGGCGAGTTAGGACCTTGCATGGACTGCACGCGCGCCGTCACATCGGCAAACCGGTCGGGAGTGCCGTAATAAGCCGCAATGATTTCGAGATTGTTGGCGGCGGGCGGCGGCTGTGCCTGCAGCAGCAGAACGGCCGACAGAAACAAAGAAAAAACCGGGATACGCATGGAATGGTCTTACATCATTATGCGCAACCCGGCTCGAACCTAGATCTTCTTTTTCGTTTGCGGCGGCGCCTGTTCGAACTCCGCTGGGAACTCCGCGGCCTTGCTTCGATTCGGGGACCGGAGCCCGTTCACCCCGCCGCGATCGCGCTGCAGAGGGATGTTCATGCCATTGGTTTGTTCGAGCACATCGAACAGCCGTTCCCGCATCGCGCGTATCGTCTCCTGATGCCGCGGATCGTAGATGAGGTTGCGGCTTTCAAGCGGATCTTCCTGCAAATCGTACAGCTCATCGACGTCCCAGATGCCCTGGTAGCGAATGAACTTGTAACGGTCGCCGCGCAACGCATGCATGGTCGGCGTCTGCGGGAAATTGCGTTCCCAGTAATACTCGTACAGCAGTTCCTTACGCCATGACGGCGCCGCTTTGCCTTGCGCCAGCGGCAACCAGCTTTGCCCGTCCAACCCTTGCGACGTGGCGGCCCCGGCGACGTCCAGCACCGTCGGCATGATGTCCAGATTCGCGACGACGTCCTTCACCACGCGCCCGCCAGAAAACAGTTCCGGACACCGCGCGAGCATCGGAACACGCATCGATTCCTCGTACGCCGTGCGCTTGTCGATCAAGCCGTGTTCGCCAAATGCGAACCCGTTGTCGCCCATGTAAATCACCAGCGTCGAATCCAGTTCGCCTCGCCTTTTCAGCTCATCGAGCAACGCGCCGACACTTTCGTCCACCGCCAGCAGCGTCTCCGCGTACGCCTTGTAATATTCGGCGATGTCGAGATTCGAATGGTAAGGGAACTCCACGCCATGCCAGGAATTCCGCTGGTTCTGCACCCACATCGGCCGGTGCTGCGCCATCTCGCCGGAGGCGGCCATGGTCGGCGGATACACGAACTTCTTGTCCTTATAGCGCCCCTTGTGCCGCTCGGCCGGAATGAACTCCGAATGCACCGCCTTGTGCGACAGGTACATGAAATACGGCTGTTCCTTGGGCAAGGTCCGCAACCAGTCCAGCGCGTAAGCGGTGAGTTCGTCGGTGATGTAGCCCTTCTGCGGAACCTTCTTGCCGTTGATGTTGAGGCCGTTGGCGTTCGGCAGATACGTCCCCTGGCCGCGGAAGCTCACCCACTGGTCGAACCCGGGCTTCGGCTCGTCGGTCTCCGCGCCCATGTGCCATTTGCCGAAGAATCCGGTCTTGTACCCGGCCTTTTGCAGATGCGCGGGAAAGAACGTCGTCCCCGCGGGAATCGGCGTGTTGTTGTCGACAATCCGGTGCCTGTGCGCGTACGTCCCGGTGAGGATCGACGCGCGGCTTGGACTGCACAGCGCAGTCGTCACGAACGCGTTTTTGAAGTGAGCACCTTCGCGAGCCAAGCGATCCAGTTGCGGCGTTTCCAGCCATTCCTGTCCCTTCAGGAACCCCATCGCGTCGTAGCGATGGTCGTCGGTGAGGATAAAGATGACGTTGCGCTTCTTCGGTCTGGATTGCGCAAAAGCCGCGCCAGCAGTGCCTGCGATGAGTGATCTTCGGGTCATTTTTAAAACTCCGCGTTCCCCGGCGTGCGCGGGAACGGAATAACGTCGCGGATGTTGGTCATGCCGGTGACGTACATCAGAATGCGTTCAAACCCAAGCCCGAAGCCCGCATGCGGCGCGCCGCCGAACTTGCGCAATTCCAGATACCACTTGTAGGCGTCTGGACTCGTGCCGTGGATGCGGCACTGTTCCTCCACCTTGCGTACCAGCACGTCGTAGCGTTCCTCGCGCTGGCTGCCGCCGACGATTTCGCCGATGCGCGGCGCCAGGATGTCCATGGCGCGAACTGTCTTGCCGTCCTCGTTCTCGCGCATATAAAACGCCTTGATCTGTTTCGGATAGTCCGTCACGACGACGGGCTTTCGAAACACCTCTTCACATAAATAACGTTCGTGTTCGCTCTGTAGGTCCGAACCCCATTCGACAGCGTACTCCCATTTCTTGCCGGACTTCATGATGCGTTCCACCGCTTCGGTGTACGTCACATGCTGGAATTCGTTGCTCACCACGTTGTCCAGCGTCTTCAGCAATTCCTTGTCGTAAAACTGCTGGAAGAATTCCAGATCGCGCCGGCATTCCTTCACCACCGCGCTGATGATGTATTTCAGGAACTCCTCGGCCAGCTTGCGATTCCCGTCGAGGTCGCAAAACGCCATCTCCGGTTCGATCATCCAGAACTCGGCCAGATGCCTCGCAGTGTTCGAATTTTCGGCGCGGAACGTAGGCCCGAACGTGTACACATTGCTGTACGACAGCGCGAACACTTCGGCCTGCAGTTGCCCGCTCACCGTCAGATGGGCGCGCTTGCCGAAAAAGTCCTGCGTGTAGTCGATCTCGCCTTTCGGTAGCTTTTCCAAAGGCAGCGTCGTCACCTGGAACATGTTGCCCGCGCCTTCCGCGTCGGACGTGGTGATGATCGGCGAATGGACGTACAAAAATCCGCGTTCCTGAAAGAACCGGTGCACCGCGTAGGCCATCGCGTTGCGGACGCGAAACACCGCCCCCAGCGTGTTGGTGCGAGGCCGGAAGTGGGCGATGTCGCGCAAATGTTCGAGCGACACGCGCTTCTTTTGCAAGTAATATTCTTCGGGATTGGCCGCGCCAAGTAGATCCAGCGACTCCACCGCAAGGTCGATGCGCTGCCCCTTGCCGCCCGATTCGACGATCGTGCCCGACGCCACGAGACAGGCTCCGGTGGTGATCTTCGCCAGCACGTCGTCGCTGACACTTCCCTTCTTCACCACCAATTGCAGTTCGTCAAAACACGAGCCGTCGTTCAACTTGACGAAGTAATGCGCCGGGAACTCGGTCTTGGTCTTCACCCAACCGTGCGCCGTGACTTTCTCGCCGATGGGTTTGTCTAGGATGTCGCGGATGTAGCCGCCGGGTTGGATCACGTTACCATTCTCGCTTGATTACCGCTGCTTCTCTACTCCTGCTGCTCCACGTCGCCGCGGACCTGCGTGTCGCGCCGTTTCGCGCCGACGCCACGCCCGACATGGGCGAACCACTCATCTGGACGACGCCGGTCACCAAGATCATGGACCCGCTCTATGCAAAAGGCGTGATCCTCGAATCCAAGGGCAAGCGCTACGTCATGTGTTCGATGGATTGGTGCGGCATTTCCGGCTCCACGCATCGCATGTTGACGGAAGCCCTGGCCAAGGGAGCGAACACCAAGCCCGAGTACGTCGAACTGCACACACTGCATCAGCATTCGGCGCCTTATGTGGACGGCGACGCCTACGCGCTGATGCGCAAGCTTCTGCCCAAGCCTCCGCTGTTGATGTCCGATGCGTACCTCGCGAAACTGGCGAACAACCTCACAAGAGCCGCGCAATCCGCGACGTTTCAGGACATCGATCAGGTTGGCCTCGGCGAAGCAAAAGTGGAAAAGGTGGCGTCCGCGCGGCGTCTGAAGGTGGACGGCAAGCTCGTCATCCGCTTCAGCACCGGCGCGAAAGATCCCAAGATGGCCGCGCTTCCCGAAGCGCCCATCGACCCGATGATCCGCACGCTGACGTTCGCGTCCAAGGGAAAGCCCGTGGCCCGCATGCACTACTACGCGACCCATCCGCAGACCTTCTGCTGTGATGGCCGCGTCTCCGGCGACATGATCAACGCCGCGCGCGAAGGCTTCGAAAAAGAAGACGGTGGCGCGATGCAGATCAACTTCGACGGCGCGGGCGGCAACGTGACCGTCGGCAAGTACAACGACGGTTCCGACGCCGCGCGCGAAGCCCTTGCCGAACGGCTGAAGCAAGGCATTCGCGATTCGGTGAAGGCTACGCAGTGGACCTCGCCCGGCGACGTCGACTGGCGCGCCGAAAACATCCGGCTGCCCCATCGCCCCGACCTCGCGGACCACAAAGCGATCCTGGCCGCGCCCGCCAAGCGAACCGACATTGAAATCTATCGCGCCGCGATCTCCGTCGTGTTCGCCGAACGCAAACGCCCGCTGACATTGACCGCGCTGCGCATCGGCGGCATCCGCATCCTGCACATGCCTGGCGAGGTTCTGCTCGAATACCAGAACTTCGCGCGCAGCCTGCAACCGAATGTTCTGGTGGCCGCCTATGGCGACCTGCAAAGCGGCTATCTGTGCCCTGACGTGGCCTATCAGGAAGGCGGTTACGAACCGAGCGCCTCCAACGCCGGACCGGGCACCGAAGCCATTCTGAAAGGCGCGATCCGCAAGCTTTTGCGGTAGAGTGGAAGGACGTATATGCAAGCCCTGGGAATGGTGGAAACCAAAGGATTGACTTCCGCGATCGAGGCCGCCGACGCCATGGTGAAAACCGCCAACGTCACGCTCGAAGGCAAGGAGTTCATCGGGGCCGGCTACGTCCTCGTCACCGTTCGCGGCGATGTCGGCGCCGTCAAGGCCGCAACCGACGCCGGAGCAGCGGCCGCGCGCCGCGTGGGCGAACTCATTTCCGTCCACGTGATTCCCGCCCCCGCCGGCGACGTCGAAACCGTCCTGCCCAAGAAATAACGGATGCGTCTGGTGGACAAGGACCTGCAATCCATCCAGGAGGTCCGCGCCAAGGTCGAAGAAGCGTACCTGGCTTGGGGAAAGTACCGTCACTTCACCCAGGATCAGGTGGACGCGATCGTCGAGGCCATGGCCGCCGCCGCGCGCCAACACGCTGCGCGCCTGGGCGAACTCGCCGCTTCTGAAACCGGGTACGGGAACGCCAAGGATAAGTACGCCAAAAACATGCTGGCGGCGGACATCCTGCCTCGCGCCATCCGCGGCATGAAGACCGTCGGAATCCTGCGCGAACTGCCCGATCAACAGGTGACCGAAATCGCCACGCCGATGGGCGTCGTCGCGGCGATCCTGCCTACTACGAATCCGACCTCCACCGCGATTTACAAGACGATCATCGCGCTCAAGGCCGGCAACGCCATCGTCATCAGTCCGCATCCGCGGGCCCGCCAGTCGACGTGCGAAACGGTGGCCGTACTCGCCGAAGCCGCGGCCAAAGCGGGCGCGCCGGAAGGCGTCATCCAATGCGTCGGCGATCCGACCATGGAATCCACCAACGAACTGATGCGCCACAAGCGCACCGGCGTCATCCTCTCGACAGGAGGTTCCGGCATCGTTCGTGCGGCGTATTCGAGCGGCAAACCGGCGTTTGGCGTAGGACCCGGCAACGTGCCTGTCCTGCTCGAAGCTTCGGCTTCCGTCGCTACCTGCGTCGCCGGCGTCGTTGCGGGAAAGACGTTCGATTACGGCACCATCTGCTCTTCGGAACAAACCATCGTCGCCGAAAAGTCCCGCCGCGACGAGGTCCTGGCGGAACTTCGCAAGCGCAATGCCTACCTTTGTGAC
>JAFDVT010000243.1 GCA_018268875.1 Acidobacteriota bacterium | reverse complement strand
GTGAAGCTGATGACCTTGTACGGGATCGACTTCGAATAATGCGCCAGGAACAGGATTTGGCCGGCAAACGAGATCGCACCCAGCAGTACGAGGATGTCGCCCCGGCGGACGGAGAAGCCGTCGGCGGGCAGCGTCAACAGCACGAGTCCTACGGTGGCGAGCGTTACACCGAAACCTTCGGCCGGCGACGGCAGGCGGCGCTGTAGCAACGCCATCAGCAAAGGCACCAGCGGGATGTAGAACCCGGTGATGAAGCCGGCGTTGGCGGGCGTGGTGCCGGCGAGTCCGACGGTCTGAAAAGCGTACCCGATGGCGAGGCAGGCGCCGACCAGGAAGCCGCCTTTCCAATGTTCGCGGCTGGGGAACCAGTCCTTGCGGAAGTAGGCGGCAAGCAGCGCCGCGGCCAGCAGGAATCGCACGGCCAGGAACAGGATCGGCGAGATGTCGTCGAGCGCGCGCTTGATGACGACAAAGGTCGCGCCCCAGACGAAGGCGATGAAAACGAGGGCGAGGTCCGCCTTGAGACGGTTGCTCATGCCGACAGCAGGCAGAGGGTGAGAAGGATGCGTTGCAGACCGGTTTCGCGTCCTTCGGCATGGAACCATTCCTGCGGCGTATGCGCGCCGCCGCCCTTGCCTCCGGTGCCGATGGAGACGGCCGGGATGCCGAGCGACAGAGGGATGTTCGCATCGGTGGAGGCGCATTCGAGGATCGCGCGGATCCCCAGATGGCTGTCCGCGGCACGAATGGCGAGCAGGAGCGGAGAATCGTCGGCGAGGCCTCCGCCGGGGCGCGAACCGATTTCGCGAATCGCCGCCTGCACGCGCCCAAGAGGCCGTCCGCCTTGCGCCGAACGGTCGTTTTCCACTTCGATCGCACGGTCCACGCAGCTGTGCAGGAGCGTCGCCATCTCTTCGAGCTTTGCGGGACTTTCGCTTCGCAAATCGACTTTGGATCGCGCCTGGCTGGGGATCGAGTTGATGCTCGTGCCTCCGTCGATGATGCCGAAGTTGAAGGAACTCCGAGGCGATGACGACGGCTGCGGCAGCATCACGGCGCGATGTTCGGTGAACAGCGTGATGGCGCGGCTCAACGCATGCACGGGGTTGGCGCAACCGGCATCGCTCCAGGAATGTCCGCCCGGGCCGGTGAACACGATGTCGAAGCGGCGGCTGGCCAGCGCGCGCGACGTAATGTGTTCGGTGGACGGGCCGTCGAGCACCAGAAACTGCTTCAACGCGAGCGCGTTCGGCGACTGGCGGCACAGGTACCGCATGCCGCTCAGGTTGCCTTCGCCTTCCTCGCCGACGTTGGCGATCAGGACGATGTTCGACAGCAGGTCTTCGAGTTCCGGATTGGCCTTGACCGCGGCGGCGATGGCGAGCAGGCCGGCGAGGCCCGCGCCGTTGTCGGACACGCCGGGTCCGTACAGGCGGCCATCGGCGCCATAGTGGATGTCTTCCTCGCGGCGAGGCGCCAGCACCGTGTCGAGATGCGCCGTGACGGCGAGAAAAGGCCCGTGGCTATTGGCGTTGAGAAAGGCGACGACGTTGCCCGCGCGGTCAATCTGCGGGAGGCAGCCGAGCGCGCGAAACTGCGACGCCATCCATTCGGCGCGCTTCTGTTCGAAAAACGTGGGGGCCGCGATGCGGCAGACTTGCAGGTGGCGTTCGGAAATCCAGTTCCGTTCGCGGCGAAACCATTGGAGCGATTCGCGCACGGGACGCAAAGCCGCTACGTTCGCGGCGGAAGGTAGCGCCGGACCGTCGGGTCTCTGCTCAGCGGGAACTGCGGAACGTAATACTGGCATCGGGCGGGTACGTTGGCGCGTGACCCTAGTGTAGCGTTGCGGCCGCGCGCTATTTGGAAGCGGGGGCGCCGCGTTCGTCGAAAACGAAAGTCTTGTGGTCGATGTCGGTGATCCGCAGGCGCACGTTCTGGCGCTTGGCGAATTCCGCCTCGCTCGCCTGCGCGACGCCGGAGGTCATGCGGTCCATCATGGCTTTGGCTTCCACCTTGTCGCCGATCACAAACGGCTTGTTGAACGCCGGGCCAACTTGCGGCATGTGCGGCAGGATGCGTTGCAGGTCGCTACCCGCCACATGATCGCATTCGTGTTCTTTGCCCTGCGCATCGGTCCACAGCAAGAGCGCGTCGCGCAGATTGAAGACGATGTTCGATTCGTTCTTCATGCGGAAGTCGGCGATGACGAGCGTGGTTTCCGGAGTCATTTCGACGCTGCGCACCTTGAGGATCTCGCCGGTCATGGTGAGGCGCGAGTCGCTGGTTCCGAACCAGCCAAGCCACGCGCCCAGGGCGAGTATCGCGATCGCGACGCCGAAGAAGATCGGAAAAGTCTTGCTCATTTTCGGCTAGGACGTATGCAAAACCGCGTTCGGTTCCACGATGCGTATCATCTCGCGGATCGACGAGTGTGAATGCGCGATGAGCATGCGGCCGAACATGTGCGTTTCGAGTCCGACATGGCCGGCGTAGCCGTCCTTACGGAGGGCCTGGAAGATGGTAGCCCAGTCGATCTTCTTTTCCGGTTCGAGCAGGCTGCGACCCTTGACCTGGACGTTCCAAAGGCGTTCTTTGGGCAACAGTTTGAAGCCGGTGGGGTAGGCTTTCTCGCCGAGGTCTTCGCCGTTCATGCCGTCCCAGTTGATGCCGAGCGCTTTGGACGGCACTTTCTTCAGCAACGCCGCCGTTTCCGCGCAGGTGGCGGCATTGCAGCTCACCTCGTTTTCGAGCAGCAGCCGTACGCCTTCTTTTTCGGCCTTGGTCGCGTATTCGCCAAGGATCTGGGCGATCCGTTCGAAATGCTGTTCCGGGTTGTCGGTGCGGGAAAATGCGAAGACGCGGATGTCGCGCACGCCGAGGATCTGCGCCGCGCGGATGGATTTTTCGAGGTACGCCATGCGGTCGGCGAACCGCTTGGTGTCGCGTTCCTTCCGCTTTTCGACCTCTTCCGGCGTGAGCTTGCCGGGGCGGAACTGGGTGTCCGGCAGCCAGTATTTCAGCATCCCGGTGTTGAGGAACGAGATGGAAATGCCGTTGTCTTTGAACTCCTGGGCGGCCGCTTTGAGCTTGTCCTCGGGCAACTGCGCGTACTCGCCGCCGCCTCCCGGGACGGCGCGAAGTTCGAGCCACTTCAGGTTGTACAGCTTGGCGAACTCAATGGCGCCGGCGGGCGTCGTGGCGATCTCGTCGGTCAGCGCGCTGAGGCGGGTACGGTCCCAGGGACCGCTTTTCGGTTTGGCAAACAGCGCGGCAGTAGAAAGGGAAGAAGCGAGAAAGGCCCGGCGATCAAGTTTCATATAGCGAGAATGCCACTAGTGTACAAGAACGCTGGGAGCGGCAAATGGTGCCCCCCGGTCGCGTAGGCCCTCCGCTGCCCGCGCGACTTTGCGTTCTACTGTACGGCGCGCGCGGCGAACATGCTCTGGTCGAGCAGCATTTCCGCGCCGGTAATCAGGCGGTCCACCGATTCCAGGCTTTCCCGCGAATCCGGGTCCGGACGCCATTCGGACCAGCGTAAGTTCATGTCCGGCTCGCATTCCTTCATCCGGTCACGCAATTCGGCGACGTCCAGATCCGCCGACAGAATCCCGAATTGGCCGGAACCCAGCCGTCCGACGAGGTCGAACAGGCCGCACGAGGCGCGCAACCCTTCGCCCGCCCGGGCGACATCGTCTTCGGTGGCCGAGGTCCCCGCCGAACAGGCCGCCACGATCATTCGCAAGGGCGTGGATGCCGCTCGCGAGGCTGCCTGGAGCGTAGACGCCAGGTAGGTGAACCCTTGCCGGTTGGGAAGCCCGGTGTGCGCGTCGATCAGGAACGTTTTCCACATGGCTTTGACCAGCCTGCCGCGTTCCAGCGCATTTTCCATCGCGTGGGCCAGGAACTCCCAATCGCAACGGGACTTCAATAGCGCGTCCTGCGCGCCTTCCCGCAGCGCCAGACGGCCTATGCCTTCGTCCGACGGACTGTCGAGCAAAAGTACGACAGGCAATTCGGGCGCGAGGATCTTGATGCGGCGGTAGGCTTCCATGCCGCCGTTCGCCTGCAGTGACGGGTTGAGCAGCACAAGGTCGGCCGCTTCGTCGCGGATCGCCTCCAGCCCTCCTTCGAGCGTCGAGGCATGGAGCACTCGGGCGCTCCACCAGTACCGGCGCGAAAGGCGCGTTCCGGTCTGCGTGGCGGGATCTCCGGACGACGAGGTGGAAGCCGCAGCAGCAATGGCGGCGGCTTCGTTGCGTTCCGGTATTTCGAAGATGGCCTCTTCGAGGTTCTGGGCTTCGGCAAGATCCCCTTCGATGATGAGGACGCGAGGAGCGCTCATAGTGGTGTTGTTCCTATACGGCGACGAGCCGGTACTCCTTTAACTTTCGATACAGCGTTGTACGGCCTATGCCCAATAAATTGGCCGCGATGTTGCGATCGCCGCCGGTGTGTTCGAGCGCATGCAGAATGGCCCGCCGCTCCACATCCACCAGGGGGATGACGGGCGCGTTGGGATCGATCGGCGGGCAGGCAATAGGCGCGCCGGCGGCCGTGGTGGCGGTAGCCTGCGACGCTATCCCCATCGGCATCCGTAGCGGCGCGGCCACTTGCCCTCCGCCGTTGCTACCCGTTGCGCCGGCAGCCGCCCCCATCGCGAGGCTTCCGCGATTGTAGGCGTGGTTCTGCACGGCCGACGGCAAGTCATACATCTGCACCTGGCGGTTGACGTTCAGCGCCACCATGTGATGGATGCAGTTTTCCAGTTCGCGAACGTTGCCCGGCCATTCGTAGCTGAGCATGGCTGTCATCGTTTCCACCGCGATTTCGTTCTGCATGTTTTCGCGGCGCAGAAAATGATTGATGAGCAGCGGAATATCGTCGCGGCGGTCCCGAAGCGGGGGAATGCGGATCGGTAGAACGTTCAGGCGGTAGTACAAGTCCCGCCGGAAGGTACCCCGTTCCACTTCTTTCGCCAGGTCCCGGTTGGTGGCCGCAATGACACGAAACTTCGACCGCCGGGTTTGCGTGGACCCGACTGGCCGGAACTCCTTTTCCTGCAGCACGCGCAGGAGCTTGGCTTGCATCTCCATCGGGAGTTCGCCGATTTCGTCCAGAAACGCCGTGCCGCCGTCGGCCATTTCGAGCAGACCGGTTTTCTGGCCCATTGCGCCCGTAAAGGCGCCTTTGACGTGCCCGAATAACTCGCTTTCGACCAGCGGGCCCACCAGGGCCGAACAGTCGATCGTTACAAACGGGCCTACATTGCGTTGCGTATGAATGGCGCGGGCGATGACTTCTTTTCCCGCTCCTGTTTCTCCTAGTAAGAGAACCGGCCAATCCCCCCGGCTCACTTTGTCAATCATTTGGCGAACGTGCCGGATCCGGGCTGATTCTCCAACCAGCACATGCCGCTCGCCATATGTCTGATGCTCTAGCATCATGATCCGCTCAATCCCCCCCAGGGTCACAGACTGTTTTGTATATCACGTCTAAGTTGTTGTTTTGTCTGTGTTGTGTTGCACGGTATCGCTGCCCTGCCAGCAAAACCGCAGAACTAATGTAGTAGAAAAACACCTAGGTCTCAAGAACCAATAGGTAGGTTCCGGGAGGCTATGATGCGGTGACGAATACCCGCATTCACGGGGTGTTTCCTCAGTCTGAACCGGTTGTATTAGCGGCCGTTCATATCTTGTGTCTGATCTATGAATATCGGGAGGAAAAGTCAAGAACTCAATCCCTCCCTTTTTTGAGGCGCTTACAAAGGAATTGCGACGTCTTAGGCGGTCTGGTACCTTTCAGGTCTGTTTGCCATGAAGCGACTGGAACGAACCGGTACAACCCGTCGGGTTTTGCTGGTCGATGACAACAAAGCCGGCGCGCCTGCGCGAAGATCCGCCCTCGAAGAACTGGGCCTCGAAGTAGCCACGGTGGTGAGCGGGGCGGACGCCCTGGAACAATTTGCCGCCGTGCCATTCGACCTGGTAGTGACCGATTACAAGATGCCGAAGATGAATGGCATCGAACTCATTGCGGCGCTGCGCGCGCTGCGGCCGAACCTGCCTGTGGTGCTGCTGTCCGGCTTTGCCGAGGCGGGCGGGCTGACCGAAGCGTCCACCGGCGCGAACGTCGTGCTGCAGAAGGGGCATAACGAATGCAACCAGCTGGTTCGCACGGTGAACCGGTTGCTGTTCCATCGTGCCGGGGCGACGCGTAAGCCGGCCACTCGCGCTTCGGCGGCTGCCGCCGCTACCACCGCCACCGTTGTGACCAAGACGATCAAGGGTCTGTAGGATTGTAAGCTGAGTTCATGGCCGTACGAGCCAGGTACTGGCGTTCGACTCTCGCCGCGGCGCTCTGCACGACACTGTTGCTAAGCGCGGCCGCCGCACCTCCGTCTTCGAAAAAGCGCAAGCGGCGTTCTGCCGCCTCGGCGAGTTCTTCCACCTCGCGCACAGGACCCGCGATATCGGCCCTGCGCGACAAGATCGCGCAATTGGTGATTGTCCCGGTGTACGGCGGCAATCCCAATGTCGATTCCGAAGAATACCGGAAGTACGCGCGCCTGGTTCGCGATGTCAAAGTCGGCGGGCTGATCATTTTGAATCGCTACGAGTACGGCAACGTTCGCAATGCCGAGCCGTATTCGACGGCCGCATTCCTGAACCAGATGCAGCGCCTGGCGAAGACTCCACTACTGGTGGCCGGCGACTTTGAACGCGGTGCCAGCATGCGCATGTCGGTGGCAACCAAGTTCCCGCACGCGATGGCGTATGGGGCGGCCGGCGAAACGAGCGCTACGTTTGCCCTGGGCGCCACGGTTGCCCGCGAGGCCCGCGCGATCGGCGTTCACTGGGTGCTGGCGCCGGATGCGGACGTCAACAATAATCCGGACAACCCGGTGATTGGTCTGCGATCGTTTGGGGAAAAAGCGTCGTCGGTGGCCGCCCATGTGCAGGCCTTCATCGAAGGCGCGCAGTCGAACTCCAAGTACAAAGTGATGCTCGCGGCCAAGCATTTTCCGGGACACGGCGACACTGCTACCGATACGCATGCCGGCCCGGGGATCCTCGGGGGCGATCGCACGCGGCTCGATCAAGTGGAACTCGCGCCGTTCCGTACGGCCATCCGCAATGGCGTGGACGCGATCCTCACCGCGCATTTGCGAGTGCCTTCCATCGAGTCGCAGGAAGACGTCCCGGCGACGCGTTCCTCCGCGGTCCTCACGGGATTGCTACGCAAGCAAATGGGCTTTGAAGGGCT
>JAFDVT010000242.1 GCA_018268875.1 Acidobacteriota bacterium | reverse complement strand
GAGTTTCTGGCGCAGGAAGACGCGCTGAAGCTGAACCAGGTGGAGTCGCTGCCTCCGGGCTCGGCGCCTCTGGTGGCGGACAAAGACTTTTATTACTTCCAGCGCGGTGACATGAACTACCGCGTGCCGATGGCCACTTGGCAGCAGCATTACCAGAAGCATAAGGCCGAATGCGACGCCGAGCACGATGAAGTGATCGGGTTGGGCGGGTTGCACATTGTGGGTACGGAACGGCACGAAAGCCGCCGTATCGACAACCAGCTTCGCGGACGTTCGGGCCGCCAGGGCGACCCCGGTTCGGCGAGGTTCTACCTGTCCCTGCAGGACGACCTGATGCGCATCTTCGGCGGCGAGCGCATGCAGAACCTGATGCTGCGCCTCGGCATGGAAGAGGATGTGCCGATCGAAAGCGGCATGATCACCAAGCGCATTGCGGCGGCGCAAAAGGCTGTGGAAACGCAGAACTTCTCGTCCCGCAAACATGTGCTGGAGTACGACGACGTCATGAACAAGCAGCGGCAGGCTGTGTACGGCATGCGCCGTCAACTGCTGCTGGGCGAGGACAAGCGCGAGCGCATCCTCGAAATGACGAAGGACATTCTCGGTTCCTACATCGACATGCGTCTGCCGAAGAACGTCGACGCGTCGCAGTGGGATCTGACCGGGTTGCAGTCGGACGTCCTGACGCAGTTCGGCGTCAAGGTGGATACGACGCTGCTGGCGACGATGACCCGCGACGAGATCGAAGATTCGATCGCCCGCCGCCTCGAAAGCCGTTACCAGGAAAAAGAAGACATGGTGGGGCCGGAACTCATGCGCGAAACTGAGCGCATGATCATGCTCAATGTCATCGATAACCAGTGGAAAGACCACCTGTTGTCGATGGACCACCTGAAGGAAGGCATCGGTCTTCGCGGGTACGGGCAGAAGGATCCGCTGGTCGAATACAAGAAGGAAAGCTTCCTGCTGTTTAAGGACATGATGGAGCGGATCGAGGACGAAACGATCCGGTATCTGTTCTTCCTGCAGCGCGAGGAAAGCGGTAGCGTGACGGACTTGCCGTATGAAGAATACGACGTCACCGAAACGGGTCCGGAAGGCGGACGGATGTCGCTCGAAGCGGCAGCGCCGGCCGCGGTTGCCATCGCCACCGAAAAGCAGCGCGAGGCCCAGGAATCGCTACAGGACTTTACGCGGAATCTGCAGCGGAAAAAGGACCGGGAACTGGAGCAGTTGCAGTTTGCCTCGAGTACGACCGCCGCGCCGGCCCAGCAGGTGGTAACCGGTCCCAAGGTGGGCCGCAACGATCCGTGTCCCTGCGGTAGCGGCAAGAAGTACAAAAAATGCCACGGGCAGTAGCTGTACTCCTTTCATTGACTTTGGCTGTGGGGTGGGCGGCCGACCGGCTGTCTACCCTGCCTCCTGAGATTGCCGGGGCGAAGCAGGTAGCGCCCGCGACGCCATTGACCTACCCCGACCAGGCGCTGGCCTCCGAATGGGGCCTCGAAGGGGCGGAAACTGCCTCCTACGCGGGGCCTGGGCGGAAGTTCCAGGTGTCGGTTTGGCGGCTGAAAGACCCCACCGCGGCCTTCGCTTTTTTCGAAGCGTCGCGCGATCCCAAGGCGAAACCCGATCCCGAGCACAAAAAGACTGTCGTCGACGAGCCCAATGGCGCGCGTTTCCTGACGCGGGGCAATTATTGTCTACGGTTTACGGGCTGGGCTCCGAAACCCGCCGAACTCGATAACCTGTTTCACGTTCTCCCCAAACTCGACCAAGCCTCGCTCCCCAATTTGATGGCGTATTTCCCCGTCGAGGGACGCGTGCCGAACTCGGAGAGGCTGATCATCGGTCCGGCGTCGCTCGACCGGTTTGAGAGCCGGATCACGCCAGCAATGGCCGCTTTCAGCATGGGAGCCGAAGGCGGGTTGGCCCAATACGCCGGGGGTGAGACATTAACGATTTTTAATTATCCGACTCCGCAGATCGCTCGCGAACGTGTGGAAGAGTTCCGGAAACTGCCCGGCGCGGTTGTGAAAAGAAGCGGACCGCTGGCGATTGCGGTGTTGGGTTCGACGGACCCCAGCGCGGCGGAGCGGTTGCTGGCGAAAGTCGAATACAAGGCGACACTTACGTGGAATGAAGGGACGCCCGATGTCGAGGTTCGGAGGGGTGCGAACTTCCTGCTGGGAGCGTTTACGCTGGCCGGGTTGGTCATCCTCATGTGCGCCGGGGCGGGAGTCGCATTCGGGCTGATTCGGGTGACGCGTGGGCGTACCGCGAAGGGGGAAGAAGAAGCACCTATGATCCGGCTTGGATTGGACAATTCATAAGTCCTTCTTTTTCTTTTGTATGGAGGGAAACACCAGATTCCCGGGGCGCTTCCCCGGGCGGTGGCGGGAACTGGCGGTTCCGTAGCAAATTTTCCACAAGTAAAGCGGAATCAGCGGTTTGAGGGTGCTCCGAGAACACAGCGGGTGAGGCCTCTTGACTCACTGGGGCTTTCGCCCTACCATCCAAACAACAACGGTTTTAACGGTTGTGTTCCGTTGAAGCTGATTCTCCCATACACACCCGCTGGCAACAGCGGTGCAAAGCCCACCCTCCCAAAAAGGGGGTGGGCTTTTTCTCTTTGCAATGTTTTTGCAAAGCCTTGCCCATGTAGCGGTAAGTGAGGCAAACGACCCCTAAAATGAAGGCATGCCGCAATCGTATCGATTGTGGGGTTCGTTACTGGTTTGTGCCCTGGTGAGTTTGGGCCAGCAGCCTGCGTCCCCTGCGGGCGCGCCGACCTCCAGAAGGCCTCTCAGTGAGTTAGAGAAGGCTGCTGCCGAGTTCCAGAGCCTCTCGAATACCCTTGGCCTCCGCGCGGGGGCGTCCGCGTCCCAGAGGGCCGCGGCGAAGCAGGCTCGTCCCAAGATCGCGTGGCACGGGCGCGTGTTCGAGAACTTTCGCAACGATTTTTTGGATGCTGTGCCGCACGAGGTCGTCCAGCGGGGCGGACAGCGGAACATCCTGCGCCGGAACCAGTTTGGCTTCAACGCGGGCGGTCCGGTTTACATCCCCAAGCTGTATGACGGGTCCCGCCGGACGTTTGTGAACGTGTCCTACGAGGGCGTTCGGGAACGGGTGGGGCGGTCCTTCCTGCGGACGGTGGCCATCGCGCCGGAACGGACGGGTGACTTCTCGCAGACCGTGGACAGCTCTGGCAACCCCCTGCCGATTTTCGACCCGGCGACCACGGCGGCGAATCCGGGGTTCAACCCGTCGGCGCCCGTGAGTACGTCGAACCTGGAGCACACGCGCCAGCCGTTTGCCGGGAACCGCATTCCGGTGTCGCGACTGGATCCGGTGGCGATGAAAGCCGTTTCGCTGTACCCCACGCCGAATGCCACCGCGGGTCCGTTCTTCCGCAACAACTACTTCATCTTTTCGCCGGAAGTGAACCAGGCCGACGGCATGATCGTCAAGGTGGATCACGCGCTGTCGGATCGCCATCGTTTGACCGGCACGCTTTCGTTCACCAACGGGCTGGCCCTGGCCTCGCGGTACTTTGGCACCGTTGCCGATTCCGGAGCCAACGACCGGAACTTCAACGCGCGGCGGTTGCTGACCGATTGGACGTTCACGAAAAGCGCGGGTACGGTCAACCAGTTGACGCTCGACATTCAAACGGACCGTTCGGTGAGCGCTCGCGCCGGAGAGGAAAACGCGGTGGCGGAAAGCGGATTGAGCGGACCGTTGCGCGACGGCTTTCCCATTTACAACCTGGGCGATTACATGGGAATGGGCCGCCTGACGCCGAAGGCCGAGCAATCCCATCAATACATCATGTTGACCAACGGGCTGTCGGTTCCGTACGGCAAACATCGTTTGCGGTTCGTGCTGTACGGCCGCAAGAACCTGGTGAACGCGTACCAGCCGGCGTATCCGGCCGGGTCGTTCACGTTCGGGCCGTCCTTGACCTCGCTACCCGGCATCGTCAACACCGGACATTCGTTCGCGAGCTTCCTGCTGGGGCTGAGCGAGGGTGGGCGCGCGACGGTGGTGGAGCATCCGTCGTACTGGCGGAACGGATTCTTTCAGGCGACCGTGCGGGACAGCTACGAGTATTCGAAAGGCCTGAATCTGACCGCGAGTTTCACGCTCGAAGGTTCGACGCCGAAGCGCGAGAAGTACGACCGCTTTTCCACCGTGGATCTGACAACCAGCAACCTGATTTTTGCCGGACGCGACGGGCGGGGAAGGTCGTTCCAGCCGGCGATTGTGCGGCCGCAGACGAATCTTGGGCTGGCGTGGAATCCGGGTGGCGAGGCCAAGCACGTGGTGCGCGCCGGCTATTCGCTGAACTTCAGCGAAATTCCGATGTACACGACGCAGTGGAGTAGCCAAGGGTTCATGGCGACGCCGCAGTTTATTTCGACGAACGTCCAACTGCAGCCGGCCGTGGTGTTGCGCGATGGAGTTCCGGCGCTCGAACATCCGCTGCCGGATTTGCGTCCGGACGCCGCCGATTTTACGAGCGCCCACCTGGTGGACCAGTCGGGTACGGTCCCGATGTATCAAAGCGCGAGCCTGTCCTACGAACGGCAGTTGCCCGGGCAATCGCTGGTGTCGGTTTCGGTGGCGCATTCGCGCGGGCAGCATCTGTTTGTGAGCAACAGCGCGGCCAACCCGAACGCGATTCCGCTGTCGAACCTCGCCTACCGCGATGAACTGAACCAGGAAGCGTTTCGGCGTACGCTGCGTCCGTATTCGCGCTACCAGTCGTTTGACGTGTATTCGTCGTGGCCCTCGGGCAACTACAAACGCAATGCGATGGTGCTGCATTTTGAAAAACGTTCGTCGTCGGGATTGACGCTGAATTCGTCGTTTGAATGGTCCAAGCAGTTGGACGATTATTCGGGTCCGTACGGGGTCCAGGATTATTACAACAAGCGCAACGAATGGTCGATGACGTCGAGCAACAATCCGTATCGCCTGTCGATGAGCATCGCCTACGACTTGCCGATCGGGCAGCGGAAGGCCCTGCTTTCCTATGACGACTGGCGGCGGTATCTGGTGGACGGCTGGTCGGTGAGCAGCATTTCGTCGATGCTGAGCGGCGAGCCTTTGGCGTTGTACCCGCAGTTCAACAACACGGGCGGCCTGATCAATGCGCTTCGTGTCGACCTGGTGCCGGGCGTCGATCCGGTTCCCGCGCAACAGACGCCGGACCGTTGGTACAACCCGGCGGCCTTCGCACAGCCGGCTGACTTCACACCGGGCAATGGTCCACGGACGCATCCGCATTTGTTGACGCCTGGCAACCAGGTGCATGACCTGTCGGTGACCAAGCGCGTGTCGATTTCGGCGGAGCGGGCGCTGGAATTAAATGCCACAGGATTTAACTTCACCAATCATGGCAACTGGGCCGACCCGGACAAAATGATTGGTCCTACGTCGGCGCCAAACGTGAACTCGGGGCGCATCATCAGTTCGATCGGCGGCCGCGTGATTCAATTGGGGCTGAGGTTCAGCTTTTGATGCGTCTGCGCACGAGCTTTGTAGCGAGTGTCGTGATGGCGTTGGCGTGCGGTATGTCCTTGTACGGGCAATCCGCATCGCGCGCCGGGGCGTCGGCGGCGCAGTCCGGCAACGCAAAGGCGGGAACGGTGCTGCGTGTTCCCGTGCTGGAACTGGATCCGCCGATGGATGCGGCGGCGTTCCAGGCGACGGCGAACGGAAACAAGGCAAAGGTGGTGGCGGCGAAAGGTCCGGCGAGCGACCTGGTGGTGTTGCTGGTGCTCGACCTGACGGGCGAGATCAACCTGATCGATACGGCGCGCGGCGTGCTGGCGCAGATGTTGCCGGAAACGCCGCCGAACGTGTGGTTCGCGGTGCTGAAGGCGCAGGACGCGCTGGAAGTTCTGGTGGATCCGACGGCCGATCGCGAAAAGGTGATCGCGGCGATTCAGAACTACGGCGCCACGGGCAAGGCGGCGCTGCTCGACACGATCGAGCCCTCGCTGCGCCTGGGCGACGCGATGCTGCGGAAGAGTTCGGCGCGCGTGGCGGTGCTCTACATCACCGATAGCAACATCACGAATTATCGCGAGGACTTTACCAATCCCGTCATCAACGCGACGGACGCCGGAGACTTGAGCCGCAAGTTTCCGGGGGCGCTGATTCGGGAAAAGATCGAAAAGCTCACGAGTTCGATTGCGCCGTTCCAGGCGCCGTTCTTTTTTGTGCATTTGAGTTATTTTTCGGATCCTTACAACGAGGCGTACCAGCGGGGATTGCTCCAATTGGCGTCGGAATCGGGCGGGGCGGGATCGTTCTGCCGGAGTCCCGGAGAGATTCCACCGGCCGTGGAACGGGTGTTGAAGTCGGTGGAATCGCACTGGAGTGTGAGTGTGCAACTTCCGGCCGACATGCGCGCGCGAACCGTGAACATCCTGCTGACGAATCAGGATCGCGCGGTGCCGGGACACGTACGGTTTCTGCTGCGAAGATAATAGAGAAACGCTGGCATCCAACGTCAGCGGCGGCAGCAGCAGCAGAGGATAAGGATCGTATGAGCCCCACCACCGGAAGGAAATCCCCCGTCAGTTTGGTTCTGGCCGGAATTTTAGGTATCGCAACGCTTGGTTCGATTGGGCTGTGGCGAAGCGCGGAGTCGAAGGCGGCGGAAGCGGGCAGCCGGGTGGCCGAGTTGGAAAAGCAGGTGGCCGCGTTGCGGACGGCGGCGCAAGGTGGAATGCCAGGTTCGGCGGCCGGGGCAGCATCGTCAACCAAGCCGGGAACCGATGAGGAAGCCGCGCGAAAGTCCGAAAGCCACGCCCGGGAAGGCGGATTGGGCGGAGGTACGGACCAGCAGAGGCTGCAACAGGCGCAAAAAACGATCGCGTATTTGGAATCGCGCCTGAGCGAGGCTCGCCAGGAGTTGGCGAGTGGGAAACAGGCAGCCTCGCAAACGGACGCTCGCTTGCAGACCGAGACGGCAAACGCGGCCAAGGCGGCGGCGGATTTGCGCGACGCGCGCGAAGAGTTGGACGCGGCAAAGCGTACG
>JAFDVT010000241.1 GCA_018268875.1 Acidobacteriota bacterium | reverse complement strand
GTGCGATCGAGCAACTGGGGATCTTTTGGCAGTCCCAATTCGGCGTGAAAGCGGCGAATGATGTCCAGGCCGAACGCGTGAAAGGTGCCGATCCACATGGCGGCCGCAGCGTCCTTGCGTTTGCGCGCGATCCGCGCCGCCATCTCGCCGGCGGCCTTGTTGGAAAAGGTAAGAAGCAGAATGCGGCGCGGATCGACGCCTTCGTCGATCAAGGCGATGACGCGCTCGGAAAGAGTCTGGGTCTTGCCGGTGCCTGGCCCGGCCTCCAGCAAACACGCCACACCGCGATGACGAGCCGCGTCGGCCTGACGCGGATTGAGCGGGCGGTCGGCATGTTCCTCTGCCGACAAGGGCGGCACGGGTGGCAAGAGCAAGGCATCGAAAAGCTGTTGGGCCACAACATCGAACGGCGCGCCTAGACGCGCCGCGATCTCAGAAGCGCTCAAACCTTGCGTGACATGCAGCGCGCGCACCACGGGCCGCGGCAGAAGAAATTCGCGCGCGAACAGATCCATCTGCACTTCGCGTCGCTGGCGGCGGCCATAGTCGACAACCCGATCGAATCCCACTGGCGACGGCTCGGCGGGTCGTGCGAGATCAATCTCTGGCGCCGGATCGTCGTCGGCGTCATCGCCAAGTTCGATGTGACCGATCTCATGGGCGACCAGAAACGCCCGTTCAAACGGCGTCCCGATGTTCTCATGCAGGATCAGGTCATCCTTGCGCACGAAGGTCGCGCGGCTGCCGTCCAAGATCGCGGCGCCGGCGGCGGTGGGTTCGACGTCGATCCCCCGCCGGGCCGCTTCGGCGACGGCGAACGTATAAGAAGACCACGGGTCTTCGCCCCGTGCGACCGCATCGGCGTGAAGCTCGGCAGCGACCTGTCGTGCGAGCTCCACGCTGTCCATGTTACGTGCCGCCGGACAAAAGCTCGGCGCGGCGCGCGTCATCGACGCCCGCATCCACGAGCAGGCGTTCAAAGGTTACCGCTTGGTCGGCGCTAGGTTTGTGATCGGCCTTGTAGCTGTGTGCCGCAAGATCGACGCGTGGTGCGGACAAGGCCGCGCGCAGCACGTCGACGGTGCTGTTGAGCGCTTGCGCCAAATGCTGTTGGAACTGCATGGGCACGCTGGCGAGAAGCACGCGATGTTCGCGGAAGGCCGTGATCACTTGGCGTGGGACGGCAAGACGCGTGGCGACGTCACGCAATTGCGCCGGCGACAGATGGGCAAAAGGGTCTTGCGCGCTGGTTGCCTGCGCATGCAATTGCCAAGCCTTGTCGATAAGGACGTGGTCGGCTTCGGAAAGATCATGGTCGCTGGGCATGCGCGCAAGTTCGCGCGACAGATCGATCAGTTCGCCGGCAAATTGCGGATAGGCATGAAGATAGCGTTCGAGCGTGATTCGATCTTGGCTCGGTTCGACCGCAAAGGCGTCGAGCACGTCTTCTCTGGAAGGCGCAGCAGGGCTCACGAATCCTCTCCTTGGGTCAACGCCTGGCGCAAGGTGGCGAACGCCTTGTCCCGATAGGTTCGCACCGTCTTTTCTGAACGGCCAAGCGCTTTGGCGATGGTCGGGACATTGGGGTCCTTGGAATCGATAGGGATTTCCTGGCGGAGCATTTCGACGATCCTGCTTTGTTCTGGCGGCAAAGCTTCAATCGCCGCCTCCAGGCGGAACCGGTAAGCCGGATCCTCGAATTCTGGGGAATCGAAGGGATTGTAATGTCCCGCAGCCTTCTCGACTTCGGGGGAGAGTTCCCCGGTCTCCTCGTCATATTCGAGAGTTGTCATGCGATTTTCGGCCCGCCAAACCTGTTCTTGAGCATCACGGCGAAGGCTGGCCAGTCCGCCGTCGAAGCGCACTTCGAAATAGTCGAGCTTGGTCACGTAGGTTGTACGGTCCAAAGCCAAGAGCGCCCGAAAACGGTCGAAGGCCTTGTCTCTTATATCTGCCCGTTTGAGAGATTCAGTCTTGCCGTCACGGGATTCAGCCTTGGGCAAAGCGCGAAGCACCCGCTCCGCGAGGATTCTGTAGAGGCGCTCGAAGAAGGCATCGGAGTTGTCATGCCGGCTGGCGCGCACGAAGTGAAGCAGACACTCGCTGGGAACATATTGCGGGTCGGAACGCTCGCGGATTCGACAACGGGTCAGTAGCGCGTCGCGGGAGAGGTCCGCCAATTCGGCGAGGAGCGCCTCCACCTTCGGATCGCGGGTGTATAAGCGGCCGTCTAGCCGTTTCTTCTGAAGCGGAGCGATCAACGCATTTCCCCTGCTATTCCTAGATTGGCAGGATAGCGATGCGATGATACATTTCCTCGTATGAAACCTCAAGTGATCCGAGGAACCGTATCAAAGCCGCCGCGCAGCCAGCGCGAGCAACTGACGGCTTACCTCGAGCGGCACGGTATTGCCCGACTGGCCGAAATCCGACGCACCGGCATTACTGCCGCCACCGTTTCCCGCCTCGAAAGGGAGGGGCTGGTCGTCCGCCTGGGACGCGGCATTTATCAACTCGCCGGTGCTGCCGCCGAAAGCAACCACAGTCTGGCCGAAGTCGCGAAACGCGTGCCCAAAGGTGTCATCTGCCTGGTCTCGGCGCTGGCCTATCACGGCATCACCGACCAGCTGCCGCGCCGGGTGTGGATCGCCATCGGGCAAAAGGACTGGAAGCCGCAGATCGATTATCCGCCGCTGCGCATCGTGCGTTTTGCCAGCTCCCATCTGCGCACTGGTGTCGAACACCATCGCATCGAAGGCGTATCGGTGCCAATCTTCGGTGTCGCCAAGACCATCGCCGATACATTCCGTCACCGCACCGTCGGCCGCGACGTCGCTGTCGGGGCTCTCAAAGAAGCACTGCGCCAACGCAAGACGACACCATCCGAGATTTCGGAATGGGCGATGAAGAGTCACGTCTGGAAGATCGTACAGCCTTATCTGGAAGCCTTCACCAGCGATGGCTAAGAAACCACCTTCGAACATTGGCGCTTCGGTGCGCGCGCGGCTCCTCAACCTCGCCCGCGAAACCGGCCAACCCTTCGACGTCCTGCTCACGCGTTATGTGCTGGAACGCCTTCTCTATCGGCTTAGCAGTTCGCGGCACACCGATCGTTTTGTTCTCAAAGGCGCAATGCTACTCACCACATGG
The DNA here is from genome assembly GCA_018268875.1 of Acidobacteriota bacterium. GTDB lineage: Bacteria > Acidobacteriota > Terriglobia > Bryobacterales > Bryobacteraceae > F-183. The sequence goes on along the minus strand of JAFDVT010000241.1, from coordinate 3,757 downwards.
CTACCACACACTAGCCGCGGCACGCGCGATCTCGATCTTCTGGCCTTCGGCGAGTCCAGTGAAGACCGCGTTCTCGGCATCTTCCGCAACATCATGGCGATCGATGCGAACGACGGCGTGGTCTTCGATCCGGATTCGTTGCAGGCCAGCCGCATCCGCGAAGAGCTCGACTATGGCGGCCTGCGTCTGCGCGGCACTGCTGAACTCGGCGGCGCACGCATCGCCATCGTGATCGATATCGCATTTGGCGATTCCGTCGAGCCCGGTCTCGAAACGATCGACTATCCGGTGCTTTTGGATCAACCGTCACCCAAGCTGCGCGCCTACGCGCCGGAAACCGTGATCGCCGAGAAATTCCAAGCCATGGTGGCGCTCGGCCGCGCCAATAGCCGGATGAAGGATTTCTACGACGTATGGGCGTTGTCTAAAACCTTCACCTTCGATCCCGAACGCCTGGCACGCGCGATCAGGGCGACCTTTGCTCGTCGTAACACTGCGATCCCGGTAGAGAAGCCCGATGCACTAACAGAAGCGTTTTCCGCAGATCCCGCCAAGCAACGTCAGTGGACCGCCTTTATCGCCGACATTATTGATGCACCGCGTGAGCTTGAACAGGTCATCGCGGAGCTTGGGCCGTTTCTGATGCAAGCCGCCAGTCAAGCCCGGACCTAGCTGGTTTGAAGCGTAGAAAAAGAAGCTACCGGCTATCCAGGAGAAAAACAGCGTATTTGCAATGGAATATACGTGACGTTATTTTTGACGGCATCAATCGCGACAACCTAGGCGCTCCCTGGGGTTCGAATCCTTGTCCCCCAGCCAATGTCTATCCGAAGCTTCGCTACCGCCCTCGACGGGCTTGGCAAACCCGGGAAATCTCTAAATATCTTGCTCTGTCACAGGCCGGAGTACCCCGCTCTACGCCACGTGCCTGACGGTATTGTTGACGGTATCGGGGCGACGGCACGAACAGGATACCGTCAAATGCCGTTGACCGCATTGGGCGTGAAAAACGCCAAACCCCAATCCAAGCCTTACAAGCTGTCGGATGAGAAAGGCCTCTACCTTCGCGTCGCGCCTTCCGGCTCAAAGCTCTGGCGCTTCGACTATCGATTTGGAGGCAAACGAAAGACGCTGGCCTTCGGCAAATGGGATGATGTGGAGCTCGCGCTGGCGCGCCAACGGCGAGACGCCGCCCGCAAAAATTTGGCGGCAGGTCGAGATCCCGCGATTGGGGAAGCGCCGGACGAACCGGTCGTCAAGAACAGCCTCGAGACAGTCGCGCGTGACTGGCATGCGGCCGCCAAAACCGCTTGGACACCTCGCTACGCGAAGTTGGTCCTCGGTCGTTTGGAAGCTGATATTTTCCCGCATCTGGGCAGCGACGACATCGACGCAATTGAGCCGCCTCGGCTACTGGAGGTGATCCGCAAGATCGAGGCACGCGATGCGCTCGAAATGGCCAAACGGGTCAAGAACCATTGCAGCGAGATATTTCAATATGGAATTGCTGAAGGCAAATCCCGGCGTGACCCAGCCGCGGAAATTCACCGTGCGTTGAAGAAACCTCGTCCCAAAAAACACATGTCGGCGGTTCCTCCTTCGGAATTTCCTACGTTGGTAAAGCGCATGCACGCTTATGATGGCGACGAACTGACCAGGCTCGCCTTGGTCTTTACCCTCATCACTATGGTACGGACGCAAGAGACCCGCTTCGCCAGCGTCGACGAGTTCGAGAGTCTTGATGGTCAGGAACCACTGTGGCGCCTCAGCCCCGAGCGCATGAAGATGAGCCGCGAGCATCTCGTGCCGCTGCCTCATCAAGCGGTGACAATCATCAAGCGTTTGCGGGAAAAATCCCCGGACAGCCGATATCTATTTCTTGCAAACACCAAGACCGGCGTCATCAGCGAGAACACCATGCTTTATGGTCTTTACCGTATGGGATATCACAGCCGACAAACTACGCACGGTTTGCGTCGTTGCGCTTCGACGATTTTGAATGAAAGCGGAAAATTCGAGCCGGACTGGATTGAGACGCAACTCGCCCATGCTGACGATGATAAAGTGCGTGGGGCTTACAATGCGGCGTCCTATCTTCCTCACAGACGCCGCATGCTCCAGTGGTGGGCAGACTTCGTTGAAAAGCCGACCAACATCTATCGAATTGCGACTTGAAACTCCGTGATTGGAAATCTGTCATCGCACGCGCTTGAAAAGTGCCGCATTTGAACCGCCGACCGAACCGTTATGAGCGCAAGGAACCCGACCAAAATAGCAAGGAAATTTTGACTTCCTCGTTGGTGGCCGGGCGCTCCTCCCATCACGCGACAGCCATGCCAAGCAGCTCTCATTCGATTGCAGTTGCGGAAGATACACCGAGACGGCTCAGATCAGAGACGACCTTTTCGATTGCGGTGCGAACACCTTCCTCTCTGCGATCGATGCGAAACCATCTCTGCGCAACACGTCGGCGATCCAACTGCAAAATTTATCGCCGGCGCCATAGTCGGCCCACAATTTAACATCATTCGGATGGGCCGCGATGTACCCCTCGATGGTTTTGGCAGCATACGCCATAAAAGGAATTCTCGTCGACATGTTCACCGTACTTAACACTGCTAGCGCCACAAACAGGCGTCGCTATCGCCAGTTTCGTCAGCAGCAGAATGAAGGGCACGGCCCGCGCCACACCGATCTCGTCACGTAGCATTCCGGTAGCGTACGAAAGCCATTTGGCAAAGGAAGATCACACCGAGGGCACCGTCCAAATGATTGGGTACTCCTTAGCCTCGCTTGGCCGCTGACGGTCACGCTGTTATGCGCATTCTCGCATCGAAACCGTGATACGCATCGAATCGCAGGTTTGTCCATTTTTTACATCATTAACGATATTCGATATCGTAATTTGGTATTGATTCACTTGTGGAAGCAAATTGTCCGACCGTACCGCCCCTCACCGCTTCCATGCACTCGACGCATGGCGCGGCATTTGTGCGTTGCTCATCGCGGCTTATCACATTCAGGTTTACAGCGCTCTCTACTGGCAACCGTTAATTCGCCACGCATGGCCGTTCGTTGACTTCTTCTTCGTACTCTCTGGGTTTGTTATTGCATTTGCTTACGGAAATCAGCTGAGCGACCGGTATCAAGTTCGCGACTTTGTCCTGCGCCGGTTTGCACGGCTTTGGCCATTACATGCCGCAACATTGACGCTGATGATCGCGCTGGAATTTGTCCGCTTTTACGGCGTTCATTTGATTCCAACGGCGCACGGCGAGGTGCCGTTCACGGGCGAACATGCGCCGATTGCGATCTTGACAAATCTGCTGCTTATTCAAGCGCTCGGACTGCACGCTTCTGAGACCTGGAATGGCCCGGCGTGGTCGATCAGCGTCGAATTCGCGACCTACATTGTTTTTGCGCTTACCTGCCTGATCGCAAGGGCGCAGAGCGTGCGTCTCATAGCGGTCGCGGCGTTATCTCTCGGGGGCGCAGTGGGGCTCTACTGCCTCTCGCCACTCGGTATGAGTGATACAGTTCATTGGCCTATTCTGCGGTGCTTTTACGGCTTCTTTCTGGGTGTCCTTACATATAGTGGATGGCAGAAGGCGCCACGACTAGGTGGCACAGCGTTGGAAATTGGCGTGATTGTAGCCGTCTGCATCTTCGTCAGCTTCTGCGCAGCCAACCCTATCCTTGCATATCTCGCCACTCCGTTGTTTGCAGTCGCTGTCTTCGTGTTCGCGGGCGAACGCGG
>JAFDVT010000240.1 GCA_018268875.1 Acidobacteriota bacterium | reverse complement strand
CGCGAACAGATCGACGGCAAGTACTGGTTTCCGACCTACACGATCGCGAACGATGTTCTGCAGTTCGACACCGGGCAGAATACGCGCATCAAGCAGACGGTGCGGTACGACGATTACAAGCAGTTCAAGGCCGAATCCAACATCATCTTTGAGAATGTCGAGTCGACGTTGAAGCCGGGCGATCCGGTGGAGCCGGCCAAGCAGCCCAAGCCAACGCCGCCCGCCAAGCCGTAAACTGGGTTCTAATGCGACTCCTGTGGATCTTGTTGATGGCTGTGCCGCTGGCGCACGCCCAGACGACGTGGATGAAGGCTGTGACCGGGCAGTACGAACGGTACAAGCTGAACCTGAATGAGACGGCGAAAGCGATGCCGGAGGCCGACTACGAGTTCAAGTTGACGGCGGCGCAGCGGCCCTTTAGCGGGTGGATCGAACATACGGCGGTGATGTTGTACGGCGCTTGCGCGAACGTGCAAGGCGTCGCGGCGCCCGAGGTTTCGAAGCACGTCGAAGAGGCGAAGGGGAAGGAAGCGTTGTCGAAGGCGCTGGCCGAATCCTTTGCCTACTGCGATGCGGCGATCGCGAAGTTGGATGCCGCCAAGGCCGAGCAGGAAATCGTGATCGGTACGCGCAAGGTGGTTCCGGCGACGGTGCTAGTGAACCTGATTGCGGCGCTGAACGAGCATTACGGCAATCTTGTGGGGTACATGCGGAGCAAAGGAATTGTGCCTCCTACTACCGCTCGCGCGAATGCCGCGTCTCAAAAGAAGAACTAGATGATGACTGTAAAAACTGTTGCCGTTTGCGCGCTGCTGGCGTTTGGATTCGCGGCCGCGCAGGGGCAGACGATTCCTCGTCCGGCGCCGCCGTTTTCGATTGACCTGGTGACGGGCAAGAAGATCTGGCTTACCGATTACAAAGGCAAAGTGGTGGTGTTTGCGGGCGTTTTGACGACGTGTCCGCACTGCCAGAACACCACGCGCACGCTGAGCATGATCGCGAACGAGTACGCGAACAAGGGCGTGCAGGTGCTGGCGGGGACGCTGGATACGGAAGGCGAAGTGCCGACCAAGGCGTTTATCGCGCAGTACAAGCCGACGTTTCCGGTGGGTGTGTCGGACAACATCAAGATCATGAAGTTCGCCGACTGGTCCCCGATGACGAGGTCGTATGTGCCGTATATGTTCTTTATCGACAAGAAGGGGCAAATACGGGCGCAGTTCATGGGCAACGACGCGTTTTATCAGGACGAAGCGTTGAACATCCGAAAGCTCCTGAACCAGTTGATCGCCGAAGGTGGCGCGCCCGCCGCGAAGCCGGTTGCCGCTCCCAAGAAAAAGCCCTGACCTTGGACGACCTAGCAGCGTTTCGAGCGAAACTGCTGGCCTGGTACCGCAATGTGCGGCGCGACCTGCCGTGGCGCCGCACTCCCATCGACCCATACCGCATCTGGATCTCCGAGATCATGCTGCAGCAAACTCGTGTTGCGACGGTGATCCCGTATTATGAGCGGTTCCTCGCACGATTCCCCAATCCATCTACGCTGGCTGCCGCGCCGGAGCAGGATGTGCTCGCGCATTGGGCCGGCCTCGGGTACTATTCGCGAGCCCGCAACCTGCAGAAGGCCGCTGTGCAGATGCCGGGCGGCGTGTTTCCGTGCGCCTACGACGAGATTCGCGCGCTGGCCGGCATTGGCGACTACACGGCTGCCGCAGTGGCGAGCATCGCGTACGGTTTGCCCTATGCGGCGGTGGACGGCAATGTTCTGCGGGTGATTGCAAGGCTGTGCAAGGACGCAAGCGATATCAAGTCCCCAAAGACGCGGGCGAGGTTCGCAACGATGGCGGCGGAGTTGCTGGACGTCGCGAATCCCGGCGACTTCAATCAGGCCATGATGGAGTTGGGCGCGACGGTTTGCACGCCGAAGAATCCCACGTGTTTGCTGTGCCCGGTACGCGAGGATTGCAATGGATTCGCGGCTGGTACGCAGAATCAGTTGCCGATCAAGATTCGCGATACACGGCAGAAGGACGTGCATATCACGGTGCTGATCGCCGAACGTGAAAACGCGCTGCTGTTGCGGCCGTCACAGCAGATCGCCGGGTTTTGGGAACTGCCCTTCGATGTGGAAGGGATCGGGCTTGCGGAGCGCCTGGGGAGCTTTGCGCACCAGATCACGTTCCACAAGTACACGTGCGACGTGGTTCGCGGCGTGGTGGCGAGGAAGCCCAAGGGGATGGAGTGGGTAGCGCGGGCGCGGCTTGCGGAACTGCCTTTGACGACCATCTCAAAGAAGGCGCTGCGGCTGATTGACCGATAATAGAAGGTTTCCATGGAGCAGCAGCATTCCACGCCGTTGATGCGGCAGTACTATGCGGCGAAACAGCAGGTTCCCAACGCCTTGTTGATGTTTCGCCTGGGCGATTTTTATGAGCTCTTTCTGGACGATGCGGTTACGGCGGCACGTGAACTCGAGATCACGCTGACGGCGCGGAACAAGGAAAAAGGCGAGCCGATTCCGATGTGCGGCGTTCCGTTTCATTCCTCTGAAGGCTACATTGCGAGGCTGGTGCAGAAGGGGTACCGCGTTGCGCTGTGCAACCAGGTAGAGGAAGCGAAGAACGCCACAGGCCTAGTGCGGCGGGAGATCACGCGCATTGTGACGCCAGGTACGGCGACGGAAAGCTCGCTGCTGCGGTCGCATGAGAACAACTATCTGGCGGCGGTCGCGGTTCGCGATGGCAAGGCGGGGTTGGCGCATGTGGATGTGTCGACGGGCGAGTTTCGCGTCACCGAAATGGAGACGAGCGAGGTCGCGGCGGCGATCGAGAATTTGAACGCGCGCGAGGTTCTGGTGGCGGGTTCGGCGCGGTTGCAACACGTGCAGGCGCTGCAGACCGAAGTGGAAGCCTGGGTGATGTCGTTCGATTATGCCGAGCGGGCGTTGCTCGACCACTTCAAGCTCTTGGCTTTGGATGGATGCGGGCTTGAGGGCAAGCCTCTTGGCGTGGGCGCGGCGGGCGCGCTGCTGCACTATTTGCGGGACACGCAGCGGACGGCGTTGGATCATCTGGACCGGCCCGGGTTTTACGACCGCAGCGAGGCGTTGGTTCTGGACGCGGTTACGGTTCGAAATCTGGAGT